>NZ_JAJBNQ010000003.1:0-187119 GCF_020538025.1 Blautia sp. MSK17_66 | reverse complement strand
TTGCTATATATTATGTTAAATTCCTGAAAGTATTTTCTTTGCGTTCTCCAGGTTATTTTTTCCATTTATTTTTAGATATACTTTACTGATTTCAGAAGGCTCTCCTATTTTTCTACAGAGATCCTGTGCCTGGGAAATGGGTATGTAGATTTTCCTGGAACCTCCGTTTCTCTGGCTTTCTTAATGCCCTCGGCTGTGGCTTCTATCACGACAAATTCTTTTTCATTAGAGTTTAAAAGGACATCAATGTGCTGGCAGCAGTTACTTTCGCTGTTCTGCCTGTTAGGATAAAAGAACTGGTCTACGGAAATGTCCAGCAAGGTGACGATTTGGTAAAAGGTATTCAGGTTTGATTATGAGGACGATACGCAGTTTTATGTTTTAGCAGTATTTTATCTACATACTCGATGACAACATTGATAGATTGAAAGAATGGCGGTAAAATAAATGCGGATAAAATTTGAGACTCCATAATAGATACATATTTCTCTGCTATACTTGAAAAATTGGAGGTGGAACAATGCAGAAGATTTTAATTGTCGAAGATGATATTGACATTCAGGATATATTAAAGAACCATCTGATTGATGCGGGATATGAAGTCGCTGTTGCTTCTGACGGTGTGTCGGGCATTGCAATGTTTGGGGATACCATCGACCTTGTGCTGTTAGACATCATGCTCCCTAAAATCGACGGCTATGGTGTATGTGAGGTCATTCGTAAGCGGTCACAAGTCCCTATTATTATGCTTACTGCACTTTCGGATGAAGAAAACCAGTTGCGGGGTTTTGAACAGCAGATTGACGATTACATTCCAAAGCCCTTTTCACCCAAAATCCTACTGTGCAAGATTGCGGCTATTCTTCGCCGTAGGACTGCGGAAAATCAAAATCAATTCCTGCTTACTTATAAAGAGTTGAGTATGGATGTTGACGGATTCCATGTATATCAAGGCGGAAACGAGGTTGTTTTAACCAGCAAAGAGTTTGCTCTTCTTAGGCTTATGCTTGAAAATCAGGGAAAGGTCTTTACTCGGCAAATGCTGCTTGACCGATTGTGGGCGGACGATTTGGAGGTCGAGGAACGGATCGTTGACAGTCACATAAAGAACATTCGCAAAAAATTAAATGCTGACTATATAAAAACAATCAGAGGGGTGGGATACAGAATTGACAAAGTACATTAAGCAACGTTTATCCGTTAAGATTTTTATAATTACATTTTTTCTACTGGGTGCGGCTTGCGGCGGAACATATTTTTTCATTTCAAAGCTGTTACCTGCGACATACTCCAATTTGATAAATGCGTCCACAGAGAAAGCCGCTATGCACCTTGTTGAGCAAATGACAGCTTTTGACAATATATCTGATTGTGAAAATGATATATCTAATTTTTCAAAGGAAACAAATGCCGCTTTTTGGATTGAGGATAGTAACGGTCGTATGATATATCCAGACGAAGCATCAATAGAAACCTCTACTACTTCGGCAGATTGTACAGTTACATTCGATGAAGATGAATCGTTCATAGATATGCAACCGTCTGGGGAAACCACGACAAATTTTTACCCGTTCACGTTAAAAAACGGTACTGCTTATGCATTGGCAGTTCAAACGGATTTGTTCGTTGTACAGCAGGCAACAAAAGTATTGCTGTCTATTCTTCCGTATGTTATCCTAATGATCTTTCTGCTTTCGCTCCTTTGTGCATGGCTCTATACACGGTACATCACTCGACCTATTGTGCAACTGAGCAAGATTTCAAAGCAAATGGCAGAATTGGATTTTTCCGGTCAATGTGGTACAGGACGAGAAGATGAATTAGGTTGTTTGGCGCAAAATCTAAATTCATTATCTGCTTCGCTATCCACTGCATTGAACGACCTTCAAACTGCCAACCAACAGCTCAAAACAGATATTGAAAAGGAACAGGAGTTAGAAAGACAGCGGGTAGACTTTTTCTCGGCAGCATCCCATGAACTGAAAACACCACTGACCATCTTGAAAGGACATTTGGCGGGAATGCTGAATGGAGTCTGCGGTTATGAAAACCATATAGAGTACATGGAGCGTTCCCTAGCCGTTGTTGATAGGATGGAAAAGTTGGTAAAAGAGCTGCTGTATGTTTCTAAAGCAGAGGGAACTCAAAAATCCGAATATAAAACCATTGATTTTGCGGAAATATTTCGGGTACAGATTGCCACTGTAACAGATTTGTTGGAAGAAAAGGAACAGTGCTTTGAAGCAAATATTCCTACCCGCCTTTATTGTGAAGTGGAACAATCACAGATGGAACGGGCAATTCAAAATATATTGGTAAATGCAATTCGTTATTCTCCAAGTGGTGAATTGATTCGTATATCTTTGTCCGAAACACATGGCACAATTCGTGGTGAAATTGAAAACACAGGTGTCCGTGTGCCTGACGATGCTATTCCACATTTGTTTGAAGCCTTCTATCGGGCAGATATATCTCGTAACCGCAATACAGGTGGAACTGGATTAGGACTTTATATTGTTCATAAAATCATGGAAATACACCAAGCAAAGTACGGCATCTCAAATACAAGCAATGGTGTACTGTTTTGGTTTGAATTGCCTTGCAGGCAGCCGATAGACAACTCCATCTAAAATCCATAATCCTTGCAAATTATATCCAAGTTGCTTTGTTATATTATAGCTGTCCTCAAGAGGGTAGCTATAATTTTTAGAAAGCGAGGTTTTATCGATGAAGAACAAAAAAATTTGGTCAATAGGACTGTGTGGAGCAATCTGTTTAAGCATTGCAGGAGTTACTTATGCAAGCTATGCAAGTGCATTGGCTTCGGATACACCAAAGGTTTCAACATCCGAAACAGGAAACATATCCGGTACAGATATTCTCTATCAGGATACAGACGGTGGACAGATCAGTGTTGACGGTAAAAATTGGGTCGCTGAGGCAGATTATGAGAAAAACAACACGGTACCGGATGTGCAGTGGTGGACAGCTGATGAATATGAGGCGTGGATGAACGAACAGAAAAAGGAAATGGAATCTTTGATTGGAACCGGAGATGGTTGGTATGATGGGCTGGGCGTATTCCATGAATTTACACAGGAAAGTGTAGATGCTATGATGGACAGCTATAAAGAAACTCTGGAAAGTATCAAAAAGGGAGTATTGTATTCCAAAGATGACGGTGACGGCGATACCTACTCCATGATTCCACCTACTGAAGATGTAGTTTCCTCTTATAGTGTTGATGTAACAAAAGATAACGGAAAAACAGTACACATTGGGGATTATTCCACAGTTGAGGAATTAGACAAAGCCATTTCTGATGCAGTTAAAAATGGTCAGCTCACACAAGAAGAGGCGGACTCCGTTCAGAAATAATAACTAATCCTTTCTGCCGGTCGATAGCAAAAAGCAAGAACTGCCCGGGCTGCGGAAAAATCCACAGAGAAGAATTTGAGCAATTCATTTTCTCTGCCATGCAGGAGAAGTTCAAAGACTTTCAGATACTCCACGGCAGGGAGGAAAAAATCAATCCAAAACTGACCGCCTATCAAGTGGAGCTGGCACAGGTGGAAGCAGAAATTGAAAAGCTACTGGATACGTTGACCAGACTAATGCGACTTTGCTTGCCTATGGCAACAAAAAAATTTGAAGAACCGGACACCCGCCGCCAGACCATTTCGAAGGCGATCGCCGAATTGCTATATATTATGTTAAATTCCTGAAAGTATTTTCTTTGCGTTCTCCAGGTTATTTTTTCCATTTATTTTTAGATATACTTTACTGATTTCAGAAGGCTCTCCTATTTCTTTGCAGAGATCCTGTGCCTGGGAAATGGGTATGTAGATTTCGTTGCCTTCTATTACTACAGCGGCTTTACAGGGCATATATGAGGTTTGCGGTTCTCTTGCGGAATTGCCGGATAAAGTGGTAAGATCATCCGTGGCTTTGGGAGTATCCTTCTCTTTTTCATCCAGGGAATAAAAAATATTCAGGTTTTCACCCATCTCTAAAAATTTTTCCTGTTGTTTTTTTGAAATGGCATGATTATTATAGTCTTTCATATCCCGTAGGGAACCATTTCCCAGCAATACCAACGGCATCTTCCCCAATTCATTCTGAGTTGGATTTTTTCCAAACGCATTCATATCAATTCCTGAAAAAGTCGTTGTTTCCGTATAATCTTCAATTTTGATGACAACCGGGACTTCTATGACTGGCCAGATTTCTTTTATACCTTTTATCTTCTTCGCTTTCTGCAAAAAATCTTCATCATAAGCCAGATCTCCAAGTGGGAGTAACACAGTAAATTGCCGTTTTTCTTCTTTCATGCCTGCCAGCAGCATTCCTAATAATGTAAGTATCAATGCCAGCAGAAGTATGACAAATAAGGTAAAGCTGTCTATTTTTTTTCTTTTCAATGAGAAGCCGCCTTTCTCACTTCTTCGAGAAGGATATTTTTCTTATGAAGCTTTCTGACCAGAATCAGGATTATGGAAATAAGCAGTACTGCAACAACTGCAGCTATGGAATACCACCAGTTATTGGTTTTCTCCTGGTCATCTTCAACCTTTAAAGACTTTATCTGGGTTTCTTTGATTTCAGAATCAAATTTTATTTCTTCCTCATATGATTTGCCATCTGCATCCTCATACGTAAGAATTAATTGTCCTGCACATTTTCCTGTTTTTCCTTTTACATATATGCGAAGACTTCCTTGGGATAAATCTCCGGCCTCTATGGTCCCTAAGAATGCAGTATCGTTTGAGCTTAATTCATCAGCCTTTAAGCTGACACTTGCATTGTATATTTTGTCTCTTCCAAGATTCATTGCTTTTACCGGGATCTCTACTGTATCCATAGTGTATAAAACAGATGGAATATCTGAAGCTTCCAGCTTAACACGAACCGGTTGGATGATCTGAAAAGACAGTAATTCTGTACCGGTAGTTGCCGTTGCTTTCGAATCTTCATAATCCAGAGAAAAAGTAATGACAGCCTGGCCAGGATCACAGTTTTCTGTTATAGTAATCATCTGTTCCAAAGTAATTGCTTCACCAGGAGCCAGGACTTGTACATAAAAAGAGTTTTTCTCAAATTCAATTCCTTTGTTCTCTGTAGAAAGGGAAATTTTTAAACCAAATACATTTTGACTGCAGCTTTTATTTCGAAATGTCAGCGACATTTCTGTTGTAGAACCAGCCTCCAATCGTCCACCCGAAAGATTGCTGTCTTCTAATAATACCTGCGGTTTATGTAATATTTTTTCACTTGATGAGTCTGATGTTGAATTACCTCCTCCCCCACCGCCCGAATACCCTCCGTTGTCTATAACCGGATCTGTTATCTGCGGGGCGTCACCGTCTTCCGGATTATCACTGTCTATTACAACATGAAAAGGATTCGATTTAGAACCATCACCAAAGTCATCTCCTGATGTAAAAATATCCGGATCCGGATTTTCTTTATCGGTATCAGCTTTATCAGGAGTCTTTTCATCCTCTGCCGGAGGTTCGGTGCTCGGAGGTTCGGTACTCGTAGATTCATCCTCTTTTTCATCAAGGGTTAACGAGTTATCATTCTCATAAGATACGGACGGATCTGAGTCCGTAAATCCTTCTTCAGCAGATGTAACTTCCGTGTTTTGAGGCTCTGTGGCAAAAACGGTAGCTGGAAGAAATATTATTGTCGTACACAATACTAATGCCGTTTTTACAAATAAATTTCTCATTATCAGGCAGTCCTTTCTCTTAAGATTCCTCCATCCATTTCATATACGTGGTCACATAAGATTCTGATGTCCTCTTCATTATGGCTTGCCAGCAAAATGGTTTTTCCTGCTGCTTTTAAATCCAGCAGCAGTTCTCTTATTTCTTCCACGCCATGTTTATCCAGTCCATTAAACGGCTCATCCAGAATCAAAAACAGAGGATCTTCCATAATGGCCTGTGCAATACCAAGGCGTTGACGCATTCCAAGGGAATATTTTCCGACGGGTTTCTTCATGTCCGGATCCAATCCTACCCTTTTTAAGACTATGCGGATATCGGCCTTCGAAATCCGGCCATTCATGTCTGCCAGGATCTCCAGATTTTTAAAGCCCGTATATTGTGTAAGAAAACCGGGAGTCTCGATAATAACTCCAAGACTTTCAGGAAAATCCACATCATGGCCTATTTTTTTTCCAAATACAAAAATAGTGCCCGTAGTTACAGGAAGAAACCCACAGATGCATTTCATAAGGACGGTCTTTCCTGAACCGTTATTTCCAACAATCCCATAGACGTTCCCTGTTTTCAAGGAAAGATTTACTTCCTGTAACACGATGTCTTCACCGAAACGTTTGGTCACGTGTTCTATTTTTACGCAGGTGTTCTGCATCATTCCACTTGCTCTTTGCGGATCACAGGCCAGATTAAATGTCCCTTCAGATTTCTTCCAATCTTCCATATAAAACACCTCCCAGAATTCCCAGCATTACTAATAAAAACAACAGTAGAAATAGCCAAACTCCTATTTTGTCCGGTCCCCAATTTTCATCAGCCAGTATCCATTCTACTGGATAAAACCATATCTGATTCTTAAAATAGCGGTCATGAAGGATAATTCCGAAATAAAAGCTTACAAAAGGGATTCCATATGCCATGTAAGCAGAATCCCATAAAATCCCGCAGCTTCCACCGAAAATGCTTATGATACTTCCGATAAGTCCTGTCCGAAATGCCTTCATGAGTAAGTCCAGAAGTGCTTCTTTCTGAATAGCACCCTTTATCTCCAGCGGATAGAACAAAATAAAATTGATAAAAAGTGCCGTTAGTATAGATAACGTCCAGACCATAAAACCAGATACCATAATGGAAAAGACTTTACCTTCGATATACTGTCTGCGAGTCGTTCTGGGAAGTATCTCCTTTAAAAATCCACTTTTATATTCTTGCAGAATGGAATCACTCCATGGCAATACGGCTGCTACCGGAATGGCAAAAGATACTGCCTGACTTTTTAAGGAACCTTCCAGTATACTGATAAAAGTACCACATGTCAGTGCTTTTTTTAAGCTGGGATAAGTCTGTCCAATGGCGATGGAAATGCAGGCTATCAGCCATGCTGCCAGAAAATTCTTATTAAAAAACATACGTTTTGTTTCACCCCACATAGGTTTTCCCCCTTCCGATCATGTCTTTTCTCCAAGAAATTCAAAGGTATATTTTTTCATCCGGTTAATTGCAAAAACTGCAAGAAGAACTAAAATACCCAGAAAAAACATGTAGGAATGCGAGATTTTCGGAAGCAATGGGTCATAACCCAAGTTATGTTTTCCGTATACTGCCTGGTTCAGAGGACTGATCCAGCAGATTAATACATTTACCTGATACATTTCGTATTTTTCTTTATGTAAAATTGCAGCCAGTACTTTCGGGTCCAATAAAAAACCAAAGACACTGTAAAGAAGGCCAAAAATCATCCCCTTAGTCTTCCCTTTATAGAGATTTCCTACAAGGATTACAAAGCTTAAGGTCAGCGAATAACAAAACAGAAGGAAGAAAACCTGCAGCATACAGCCATAGGGTGAGATACTTTCCATGACTCTTACTGTAGAAGGGACCTGCAGGTTTTTTCCTAATTCTGAATAACCAAGCATGGCCGCAGTTTCGCTCCACAGATTACCTGGATAACTCTTTTTCATACACAGCACGGCCGTAAACAGCAGCATCAAAACCGTATATAAAACAGTTACAAGAATAACATAAATGAATTGACCTAAAAGCCATTTCCTCTTGGTTGTCCGGGTCAGCTGGTATGGAGTAATAGGTGTCATCTTCGGCAGGTCAGAAAACATAAGAAGCAAGAGCAGTGAACTGGACAGTACTGCTATCCCATCCCCAAATGTCCAGATAAATGGTTCAATGGCCTGTACCGGTGTATCGTAGGTCTCCATTACAACCATGATTCTGCCTGTAAGCAGGAAACTAAGTACAAATTCTAACAGAAATATAAAAACAACTTTGGGATTGCGTAGAAATCCGAAGAAATTGTACCTTACAATTCCAAATACCTGTCTCATGTCAGTAACCCAGATTCCGGTCTATGATACTGCCATCCACGGCATTAATGGTAAGGAAACTTTCATTCGGATCTTTACTGGTATTTGATTCTGTTTCTCCGTTATATTCACTTTCTGAAGTCATGCTGCCGAAAAAATCCCAGACGGGGATCAAAATACCTGTGTGTGCGTCAGTAGACGGCTCATATATTCTGGCATAGCCAAGAACGATCCGATCAATATTATAGACCCTGGAATTTTCATATTGCATATTATCAGCGTTTGTTACCACCATCATTTTTTCATAAATTTTCATAACCTCGCTGAACGAAAGAAGATTTAAATTCTCTGTCTTTATTTTACCAATTGTGTAGGGATTTGAATAAGTCATGCTTTCTATGCCATCTTTATCGACATAGAAACAGAGACTTTCATAAGACCATGTTTCCATTGTGCTGTCCATATCTTCCAATGCCCCACCATCTGCAATTGTCTGAGTGACCGGCACACCATTTATGGTACGTGCATAATCAATTCTATATCCATTTCCAAAATTACCTGAACTATTATCGCCTTCAAAACTTTTGCACACCGCGTAATTCCAGTTAGAAAACTGTAAATCTGTGATGCCCATTTTTTCAACTTTTTCCTTTACAAGTTTTTTGGCTTCATCCAGGGACAGCCCGATAGATTCTTCTGTGGGTTTTTCTTCCTCTTCAGAATATCCGTAATCACACCACATTGCATCCTCCGGTATTTTTTCCCCGCCCTTGTTTGCTGCTTTCTTGATCTTGACTGACAAGGTATCGGAGCCATCGGAAGATATTATATAGTAGTATTGTGAATCGTCTGGCATTTGTGCAACACAATTGAAATAATTTCCGGCAACAGGTTTTGCCTCTGTCAGGGTTTTCTTTTCCGGAGCAGTTTCGTATTCCTGTTCCCATGTCTCAATATCTTCATAGATATCATAGACATAATTCCCATCATCGTCTGTTCCATAGTTATACGGATCCAGGTTTCCGTTTGCAACGTCTTCTTTTAGTTCATCCAGAGTTTTTTTAATTTCATCCTTTGTCTTCGCATAATAACTATCAATAGTATAAAGTTTTGCCTCTGAGAAGAATGCGTTTGTAATACGGTCGAGAAGCTCCTGGGTAACTTCTGCCGCGGTGACAGAAATAGCAGATATCTTTTCCACTTCCGGAATTTCTACGCTTGCATCTGTATTTACCACGAGCTTGGCACTGTCATCTTCCACATGGCTTTTATAATTTTGAGGAGCATTGATGAGGTTCCTGATGGTTGTCTTTGAATCTGAACCGTCATCGTTCTTGCTTTCAGATGCTTCTCCTTTAGAACCGCTAACATCATCCGCTTCCGTATAGGCATCTACAGCCTTGCTCCCCTTCGGCTTTACCAAAGAAGAATCCGGGGTCTGTGCGCATCCTGTAAACATTCCAATACAAAGCACTATTCCTGCAAACTTTTTTATGTTTTTTCTCATTTCTGGTAATATCTCCTTTCTAAGGTTGTTATAAGTATATCATCGAGCATTACACCAAATCTTTCGCGATTTGTAACTGATATGTAAACGTTAGTGTGATTACCAGAAAACAGAGACGGTAGTTCCTTTTCCCGGATTGCTTTCAATCTTCAGATGGAAATCGTGCAGTTCTATAATTTTCTGACATAAAGAAAGACCGAGCCCTACACTTCCTTTTGCCCTGGAACGAGATTTGTCTACCATATAAAATGGTTCCGTCACCATTTCCAGATCCTCTTTCGGTATTCCCTTTCCAAAATCCTGAACCATCAGATGGTCTGGGGTTGCCTCAAGCACAATTTTTGATTCTTTCCTGGAAGCTTTGACTGCATTATCAATTAGATTTGTCACTACACTTATCATTAAGTCCTGATCAAACTTCTTTACCAATTCTTTTGGTTCACAAAATACATCAAGAGAGATGTTTTTTTCTTGAAGCCTGCAATCAATGAGTTCTTTTACTTCTTTCAGGAAATTATCCACCTGTATTTCAGCTGGATTGAATGAGTCTTCCGAAGCTTCATAGAGTCCGGTTAATTCCAGCATTTTCATAGAAAGTCTTGACAGCCTGCGACATTCATTTTCAATATAAATAAGAGCCTTCTCCTGCCTTTCCGGGGTTAGGCGCACAGTAAGCAATGTATCTGCATAGCCTATGATTGCAGTCATTGGGGTCTTCAGCTCATGAGCCAGACTTCCAATAAGCTGTTTTTGTGTCCGGTTTATGTTAGAAAGACTTTCAATTTGTTCTTTTATTTTACCTGTCATAAAATTAAAGGTTGCACCTACCTGCGCAAGTTCTGTATTTCCCTCTGACGGTACTTTAAAATCATAAATACCTTCAGAAACAAGAAGCGTAGCTTCTCTTAGGCTTGTAAGCGGTGCTGTGATTTTTCGAAGACTCAAATAAAGGATAATTCCCATCACCACGATCAAAGATAAAGTAAATCCACCCGTCTGAAAAAACAGCAGATGACTTTTTTCTATTACATCTGTTATATCTTTATAAGTAACAATCTGATATCCCATATTTACATTTCCATAGTAAAATAACAAAAGTGTCCTTCCATTTATCTGACTGATCATAGGGCCATGACCGTCACTGTTGCTGCCATGATCCACCATGTTTGCCTTACTTTTACATAATTCTCTTAAC
Organism: Blautia sp. MSK17_66; assembly: GCF_020538025.1. Taxonomy (NCBI): domain Bacteria; kingdom Bacillati; phylum Bacillota; class Clostridia; order Lachnospirales; family Lachnospiraceae; genus Blautia; species Blautia sp. MSK17_66. Next base: position 176,373 of record NZ_JAJBNQ010000003.1, on the reverse strand, counting down.
TTTTTTACGTCGAATTCATAAACAGTTCCATTATAGGCCATTTTTCCATCAAGATATAAAACCGCGCTGTCATGAAAAACCTGCCGAAAAGCATAAGTAACTATTTGGGGTCGCATTTCGTTGTCGGCATTCTGTTTCTGATTGTCGGAAAGGCTTGTTTTATTTTCAAACTGTAAGATATTTGTTCTGAATATACTGCTTTCATAACTGTTGATATTCTGTATACTCTGATTTTTCCAACAATAAGTGGTATAGAGAAAGATCCCTGACGATGCCAACAAAATGATACATGTAGTCTGAGAAAAGATCTTTATTAAGAGTTTCATAAATCCACCTCAAGTCTGTAACCGATTCTGGGAATTGTTTTAATCTTATCCTGCCAGCCAAGCTTTTTCCTGATACGACCCACATGTGCATCCACAGTTCTTGTTTCTCCGCAGAACTCTTCATTCCACAGTTCCTGCAGGATCTGATTCCTGGTCAGTGCTTTATTCGGGTTTTTGGCGAACACCATGAGGCAGTTATATTCCATTGGCTTTAAATAGATTTCCATGCCCATTTTTGTAACAGTACGACTAGCAGTATCAATGATGACATCACCGATTTGAATCTGTTCTTGTACAGTGCCATTACGTTCCAGTACTTTTTCAAGACGGACCATCACTTCCAGCATTTCAAATGGTTTTACAATATAATCTTCCGCACCGTCTTTTAAGCCCTTTATCTTGCTCGCGATATCTCCCTTTGCGGTAAGAAATATTACGGGGATTTCATACTGCTTCAGTTTCGGTAACAGGCTATAGCCGTCTCTTCCGGGAAGCATGATATCTACAAGTGCACACTGAAACGCATGATCTTGAATAATTGCTTCATATGCCTCATTTCCATCCAGATATCCTACTGTTTCATACCCTGCAATCTCCAGATTCATACATAGCAGGTCATTGATTGACATTTCGTCTTCTATCACAAGAATTCTTGCCTTCATAATTATTACCTCACATGTTTTTATAACTATCTTTTCACAGGTTAATTATACATTAAATTCTATATTGCAGTTGTAACTGATTTGTAACAGCAAAAAAGGAAACCAAAACCATTCTGTGAGAATAGTTTTGATTTCCTGTATAAACCGTTATTTTCTGATCGTTTATAACGCTGGTGAGAACATTTATTATTATTTTTACTCCATTCCAGAATCATTCGAAAGAGAGACAATGCAAATACAAAAATTATTAAGAACACTAGAATTTTCATACGTAGCCTGATTCCTTTCATTTACCTTTATCAGATCGTGTCATTCAAATCACATCCACTGATGATGCGATTCCATAAGTTCTCCCGCTTGTCCATTCCTTTGGTAAAATAGGGAAGTCTTTCCTCTTCCAGCTCTTCCAGACGAAGCACATTTCCATTCAGATAATTGTCAATCCGGTATCCTGTACTTTTAAGTCTTGTAATTACGCCACCAATTTTTATATCCAGAATCTCATAACCAAATGGCTTTGCATCGTTCATCCAGATTTTTTCTCTTGATGATTTCATATCTGTCAGATTGCAGATGATTCCAGGAATAACATTCTGACTGATATCTTTCAACGCTGCTCTGTCCGATCTGTCATATGCTGATTTTATACATATGCCCAAATCGGCTTTATCAGCTAATACCGCCGCCAGTTTTTCATAAAATGAAAATAAAAGCTGATATTTTCCTGTTTTTTTTGCACATTCCTTCATACATTTCTGTATGTTTTGGTAGTAAGATTTTGTATTGACACCTGATTCTTTCACATGATAATCAAAAATGCCTAACATTGGATCCTGGTATAACAGATATTTTGAAGGATTTTGAGCCTCTTTATTCTCTTTCGTATTTAAGAATAAGAAATCAAAATTGTCAAGTGCCATAAAATCATCAAATTCTCCGCCTGTGCAGTTCCTGAACTCCTGCTTAAGGATTGTTTCGTCATAGTCTCTGTGAAAATCAAGGTGTGCAAAAAGTACAAGTCCCGGAAGCAAAGCATCCACCGGGGTTTCTGCACCATTATCCATCCATGCTGTACAGAGAACCTCTTTTATATTGTATTTTTTACAAGTAGAAAGAGCTGCTTTGGTACACGCATAGGTCTTAGAATAATTGGGGGAAATTCCGTTCCAAATCCAAGATCCTCCTGCAAAAATAACGTTATCCGAAAGCTGCGCATGGATATCCAGCATTTTTTCATAGGTTCTGGTATCATCATGATAATAGTCCCAATATACTAATCCTAAATCTTTTTTCGGTTTTTCCCATTTGGAGCAGTCCGTGTTTTCGAGCAGATCATAGTATCCGCCTGTAGAATTTGCTGTAATGTACATGTCACTCCATATCATAGGCTTTAATTCTAATTTTCTGCAAATATCTACGACCCTGTTACAATGTTCCCTGATTATCAGTGACCCTTTTTTATATCCATTTTCTTTTAAATAATTTCCAAGTCCCAGCATGACAGCCTCATCCATTCCAAGATGTACCCTGTTGGTAGAAAAATTCTCTTTTACTGAGCTGAGCAGCTTTTCAATAAACTGATAAGTTTCCTTTTTTTCAGGCTGGAGAATGTCCGCAGAATCACGAATCTTATCCATTCCCGGCCACTTCAGCGCATTGTGCAGATGAGCCAGGGTCTGAATACACGGAACAAGCTCTACCCCAAACATGGAAGCGTAAGCATCCAGCTCTTTTATTTCGTCCTTGGTGTATTTTCCTCGATAAGCCCCAAAATAAGACTGCCCCTCTACTTCATAGGTATCTTCTGTATAAAGCATGAGTACATTCATTCCAAGTTTTGCCAGTGTCTTGATCAGGAATTTCACCTTTTCAACTGTAAATACAGCATTTCTGGAACAATCCAGCATAAGACCGTTTCTTTCAAAGCAGACATGCTCTTGATATTGAAATTCATCCTCTTCCATATGATGTATGGCATAATTAAGTGCGCGGTAATAATGAGATATTTCCCGACAGATGATATGAATCTGGTTTTTTCTTTTATTGATCAATATTTCTGGTCTGTCCTGAAATTTAACAAACAATTCTATGTTTTGGTTGAAACCGTCCTTTTCAGCGAGCAGTATTTCAGTACCTTTTTTAATAGTATTATATTCTTTCTTATCAGATGAAAAAACAATGTTCATACGTATTCCTCTTTCTTTAGGAATTATTCTTTTTATCATATCCTTCCGGTATCTCATAAGAATCTACTTAAGGCACGAATCAGTTTTTCTGACTCCAGTGGTTTTGTAAGATAATCGTCCATTCCGGCTTTCAACGCTTTACTCTTGTCTTCTGCAAAGGCATTTGCTGTCATGGCTATAATCACCACAGCAGATGCAGCACTTCTGTTCATTGTACGTATTTCTCTGGTAGCTTCCAGGCCATCCATAACTGGCATCATAATATCCATCAGAATTACATTGACCTCACCAACACCTGATTTTGCAAATGCTTCAACAGCCTCCTTACCGTTTGAAGCCCTTATAATTTCTGCTCCTGCATTTGTCAGAAGGAATTCTGCAATTTCCATGTTCAATTCATTGTCTTCGGCCAAAAGGATTCTCATGCCTTCAATTGATACATCGTCTTCCTGGCTTTCTGCCTGCTTCATATCAGCAGAAATAAGGAATGGGAGCTGTACCATGAATGTGGTTCCTACATTTTTCTCGCTTTCAAATTTAATCGTACCGCCCATTTTCTCTATTAGTTTTTTTGTAATTGGCATACCAAGACCTGTTCCTCCATAAACAGATCTTGCACCGCCTGTTTCCTGAGTAAATGGTTCAAAAATATGGTTCTGAAATTCTTTACTCATTCCAACTCCGGTATCCTTGCAGTGAAACTCAAACAGTATATGCCTGTCATCCACCTGTGTTTCATAATAGCTAAGCAGTATTACTCCTTTTTCTTTATTGTATTTGACAGCATTACTTATGATATTCATAAGGATTCTTTTTAAACTTTAATCACAGCACTTTTGCATGCTCTGTCAATGTGTTTATTTCCATAAATAAATTTTTCTTTGTACCCATTATATGGTTCCAGTATTGATACGTCAATCCCATTAATGTGCCTTCTCTTCTTCACTCTTTGTGAAAGGAAGAGATTGCTAGCTTTTACCAATCACTCTGCCACTTCCACATCAAGTCTGCTTTGTTCTGGATTACCGAGCGGGTGATCATGTGCCAATCTGATACTGTTGACAATGAAAACAGGAGCCAGCTGCATTACAACTTAGCTCCTGTCCTGTACATCTTGACTATAGAATTAGTAAAAACAGATTATCGGGACATCATACTGAATAAGACTATAAAGCTGTCCGGCATTTTCTGGTGGAAGATTGATACATCCATGAGAACCACCTGTAAGATATCTGTCACCACCAAAGTACGGCTGCCAGTCTGCATCATGAAAGCCAATTCCTCCATTGAATGGCATCCAGTACGTTACCGGCTGTTCATAAGAATAGGTTCCATTTGCTGTCATTTCACCTCGCAGCACGGACGGACTGCTCTTTGAATTCAATGTGAATATTCCAGGGGGTGTTTTTCTATCCGGATCGCTTGGCAGTCCGGATACGATTTCTAATTGGAAAATAATATTTCCATTCTGATAATACCACATATACTGCTCTGTAAGATCTACCTCTATATATGTATCTCCGAGATCATTGATCCCGTGTGCATTTGCCCTCATAGAATACACCGGTTCCCTGGTTGTCTGGGTTCCTGACTGAATTTCCTGCATGAGCTGTGCTACTTCCTTGTCCTGATCAATCTTCCACCCATAGGCAGAACCATATACATACACAGTCCTTCCGCTCGTGGTCTGAAATTGTCTTTCAGTGCCAACTGTATCATGATCTGCTGCAAGCTGTGCCACATAATCCACTACGTGCTGCCGGAAGGCTTCATCATTCTGGAGCAGCTGCCCTTTCTCGTCAAACTGCAGCCAGTTTTTGATGGTATTCCCATCGAGTGTTACCGTTTCGTCTCCAAATGTATATGTGATATTTGCTTTTGTCAGGTTCTTATATGTATTTACCATATTCTGAAGTTCTGAACTTTCTTTCGTCACATCTGCTTTCTTATAAGCCTTTGGATCACTTTCCAGATTTACCTCTGCCGCATCGTTATCGATTGCCCTGCATATCATCTGATAAGCTTCTTTGGTATTTAATTCGTTGCCTTCCGTTTCTGGCACAATAGTGAATTCTGAGTTAACAAAACTTACATACGCATTTTCCGGTGCTATCTGATTCTCTTTTTTCGCACAATTTAATGAATTTACCTGTTCTTCCAGTTTCTCCCGGCTGAAAAAAGTCTCTTCTTGAACCATATAGTTTTTTGTTTCAAAAAGACTGCCGATCCATTCCCATGATTTCTGAGTTTTCAGCAGCTGGAGAACCGCACCGCTGGATACGTATTTATAATCAATGTCTTTTCCTGTAATGGCCTGCGGGTCCTGCATTCTTGCCCTTACCTGAATAGTATAGTTATCCTTTTTCCCAGCAATCTCCTGCTCAACCTCATATGCTGTCTTATTTGAACTGTCAATCCCATTGATGGTCGTCCCATAAAAGAAGTGATATGAGTAATAATAAGATATACCTGCATACATACAACAGCCTATAACAAAAATCATCAATATAATCAATATTACAATTTTCTTAATTTTATTTTTCTTCTTTTCTGAAAATATAATAGATCTGAATTCCGATTTATCCATCGGCACATAAACAACTGAACCTGGTCTTGCCGATTTTGTGGTTCTCATTGACTGCCCTATCACTTCTTTTTGTCTCATACCAAGTACACTTGTTATTTATATTATAGCATTCGGTCATTACAAGTCAATATTTTTGCACAGTTTTCTTGTCGTTTTGTAAAAGCGTGCAAATCTGATAGGAAATGCACGCTATATCATTTATCCTACAATCTTCCAGTTACTATCCTTATGTAGCACAAGCTCATACTGCGATACCTGCGTCGCTTTTGTCTGATTATCAATGAATTTTACCGCAACCTTGACTTTCACATTGTCGCCGTCCTTTATAAAGATAGGGTTTACCAGTTCAGAATAAAGGTAGTCCCTGCCGATAGGTTCAATCACATTTCCCAATACATAGTAAGCAAGCTCTTTTTCCGTCGCTGTTGGGTACAGCTTAAAGAATGTTTCCAGAAAAGCGGTAGCGTCATTTACCGTATCAGCGTCCACGCTTGCGTCTGCTTCTGGTGTCTTAGGCTCATAGTCTGATTTTTCAACTGCTGGTGCAAGGGTAGGGTTTTGAACGATTACCATATCCCCGTCTGCGTCCACATAGACTTTTACAGTATAGGTTGCTTTCACATTGCTTGTCTGTTCTCCCTCTTTTATCTGCTGATCTACTTCGTAGGTAGCAGAAAAAGTGTCCGCTCCCGATTGCTCGATATGCCATACAATCACATCTGTAACCGTGGAGCTGGTCGGTATATCGGTTCTAATGGTGTCTACATTTAAGTCCTGCAATTCCTTTGTCAGATAACCGCTGATTGCCTGCGTCCTTGCTTCGATAGCTTCTTTGCTGTTATCCCATGTGTAATAGGACTTCGCAAAGTTTTTCACGAAATTTTCTATCCCGTTGGTGTCCTGCAAGCGAAGTTCAATGATTTCTTTTTCATGGGTGGTGTGCTGGTCGATAGCCGTAAAATTCTTATACACCCCAAAGCTCACGCTTGCGACAAGCACCACCCACAACGCAATCACGGTTTTCTTATGTGTGCCTACCTTGACAGTACGCACCTTTTTTTCTTTTGGTTCTTTGATAGTTTCTGTCTGTTTCTTATTCTTCTTAAACATATTTTTCAAGTCCTTTCTATTGTTTTACTCGTCCTGCACCGATTAAGTGCTGTTGCCAGTAACTACTACTTAGGTCTGCATATCCTATCGGGTCGCCTGCGTGGTACATCTGTGTCGGCGAAACAAGAATACCGACGTGTGTTACATACGAACCAGCGTTATAGGTGGAATGGAAAAACACCAAATCGCCTGCTTTTGCCTGCGAGAGTGGCAGATGTTGGGTTGCGTCATACTGTGCTTGTGCTGTTCTCGGTAAGGAGATACCAGCTTTTCCATAGCACCATTGCGTCAATCCCGAACAATCAAAGGAAGTATTCGGGTTACTGCCACCATACACATACTTCCAGCCTTGATATTTCAACGCTTCATTCATTACCTTTTGTGCCAGTTCTCCCGATACCTGCGGAACTGCTAAATACTGATTGACTACTTCCACATAGAACATATTTCCATAGCCATACCGCCAGCCCCCATTCTTAGCAACGGCTATCGGGTTGGTGTAGGTTACTTTCTTTCCACCCGATTTCTCACGGGCGAAGCTCTCTGCAAGATTAAAAGTGTGTTTTTTTCCTTTTCCTGCCACATATCCCACATAGCCACCGCCATAGTTATAAGACTGTATCGCTACATTCAAATCGTCGATACCTTGATTTTGGCAGGAAGAAAGCAGGGACGCAAAATATTTACACCCCTGCTTGATTGAGCTTTCCGTATCTAAGGAATTAGGCGGTAAGCCAAGACTTTCTGAACTCTGCATAACATCTTCTGCTGTACCACCACTTTCTACTTGAATGATAGCCAATAGCACATTGACATACTCGGAGATACCGTTTTCTCTGGCGTACTTTTCCACCATAGGCTGATGTTTCAAAACTTCTGCGGATAAATTCATACCCGTAATGCCAGAAGAAAAGTTGCTGTTCTCGTCGTCGCTGTCCGCACTAATCAACACCCCAAAGAAAAGCACCAGAGAAAATAGGATAGGAAACAGACTGCCAATGAGAGCGATATGTTTCAGTTTCATTTTTTCTTCTGTCCTTTCTTTGTTACAAGGCTTCGGTTTTTCTCTTTGGTCTGCTGGTTCTTTTGGACGGTTTGCGTCTGCTGAACCTTTGTCCTGCGGTCTTTTGTGTCATTCTGGCGTGTTTCCTGCGATACCACTTTTTCTACATTCTGCCTATGTACTGGCTGTGCAGGTTGGGTCGTTTTTCTATCAGAAGCACCAGAAGATAGCGGACGCTCTTTGATAACATTTGCTTTGACTGGCTCACTTATCTTTGAAGTGGTCGCTGTGGCAGGACGTTTGACTTCCTGCATTTTTTCAGCACCCGTCTTTGAAACGCTTGAAGCTGTGGCTGGTCGCTCATGGGGACGGGTAGCTCCCGTTGTCGCTGATCCGTCAGTCTTTCGCTGTGCCTGCCTTGCTTCTTGTGCCTTTTGAAGCTCCATACGCTTGTCAGCGATATTCTGCCTATGCTGTTCCTGCTTTTCCAATCGTCCCGTCTGTCTGGACTGCTGTTCCTGCACCATGCCACGCTTGAAGTCGGACACGCTGGACTTTGCCTTTTCCTTTGCGGAATACACCGCATAAGCGGTCTGTGTCGGCATATCCTTGATGTTTTCTTTGACAGCATTTGCCTTGTCTTTCACTTTATTTTTCGTATCTAAGACAGCACCCACCTTTGAGCCTGCACGCTGTCCCATGCTGGAAGTGGTATTGCCCCGATTTTCTTTAGAAGCTGTATTTTTTCTTTCAGCTCTTTTGCCAGCAACAGAACTACCAGCCACCGCACCAGCAACACCACCAGCAGTAACCGCACCAGCAAGCCGTCTTTCCATACGCCTAAAATCTGTATTGATGTCAATACAATAGGCAGTTTCGCCCTCGACTTTCATATAGCCCTCATTGAATGTCGAACCGATAGAACCGTCATTCATTACTTTTTCAATGATACCGACACGCTCTGCACTTTCCGTCCAGTATTGCTTGCTTTCTGCATGAACGGGTGTAGTCGGTAAAGCAGTAACGACAGTCGCAAGAGCTAAAAAGCCCGTACACAATCGTTTCCATGTCTTTTTCATAGTTTAATGCTCCTTTCATTTTTGGTAATAAAATAGCCGTCCAATAAGAACGGCTGGAAATAGAAAAGGAACGTCATTTTAGGCGTTCCATAGTCTATAAGTTATTCAATTTTTTCTTGTTTCAATACTGATGTGCTGTACCATATCTTTGCATATCTAGGAAAACTTGCGTATCAAGGCTCATTCGTTAGTAGTAAATAAGTAGTAAATTGATGTGTTTGTTTCCTTGAAAATGCTGATAGATACTGTGTTTTAGCGGATAATCAGATTTTTATTGTGTTTTTATTATAAAAAAATACATAAACAACATTCGCCAAAACATGCACAAAATGTTATACTTTTACATAATAGCCAACTATTTTTTAACAATATTTTGTAGAATCGTAAAATTGCATAATTCATATTGTTGTATTTTGTGCAATATGACAAGGAAGACATTACTTGTATACATTATCAGCATACTATCACAAATCCAGGGTTGATTTTATGGATAAAAAACATCCCCTGTTTATTGGAAGCTGCGGTACTTATCATCTATACACCGTAGAAAAGCTTCCTACCCACCGCCCGAAAGACCGGCTTGATTATCAGCTTCTTTACATCGCATCCGGACGGGCACATTTTATTTTGATGGAAAACCTACTGTTGTAGAAGCCGGCAATATGGTACTCTACCGTCCACGTGAGGAACAACGCTATTATTATGGAGCGGATCAGACCGAAGTTTACTGGGTTCACTTTACTGGAAATAATGTAAAGAACTTTCTAAGAAGATATGGGATTGCCGACGATACCCGCATTATTTATACCGGTATCTCCATTGAGTACAAAAATCTATTTATGTCTATGATCGAGGAACTGAATCTGCAGCGAATTGATTACGAGGAGATGCTGATAAATTATTTCATGATTCTCCTGATCAGCCTCCATAGAATAGCACTGCAAAAGCCACGTAAAAAGAACCTTCAGAACATGAACGATATGGAACAGGCTACACAGTACTTTCGGATGCATTATAATAAACCTATAAGTATTGAGGACTATGCTGTTTCCCACAATATGAGTATCAGCTGGTTCATCCAGAACTTCCGTCAGTATGCCAATACTACACCTGCTCAATACGTGCAGTCTCTGAGGCTTACCAATGCAAAAATGCTTCTGGAAACGACCAATTATAATATCACAGAAATAGCCAACCTGGTCGGGTACGAAAATCCATTATATTTCAGCCGCTTTTTCCGAAAACAGTGCGGCATTTCCCCTTCACAGTTCCGCAAGCAGCTGGTGCTGAATGCAGAAAGCTGTCCAAAATAAAACCAACCAAAAAACGCTGGGAGCAATTCTCAGCGTTTTTGGTTGGTTTTATTTAACATAATATTACGATACTTTTTTTACCTTAGAATTAATGGACATAAAGCCTGTTTCAGGATGTCGCGGATAAATATTCTTATACCTGTAAGTACTCAGCACGATTCCCATGAGTCCATAAGAAACTATGATACAGCTTCCTCCGGCTGAAAAAAACGGAAGAAATGTTATTGATTGCGGAAATACGCCAAGATTCTCAAGGACATTTATCAAAAAACTGATGAGAAATACAATTCCGCACCCGCATCCCATCATCATACCCAGCTGATTTTTCTGTCGCAACGCAGTGTTAAAGACTGCAAAAATCAAAACCGCAAGAACACAGCACAAAAGTATAGCTGCAATTATTCCATATACAGATGACAGATAGGTCAGAATGTAATCCGCGTTAAATGCTGGCAGGATTCCCGTTACATCTGATTTGCTTTTCCCGATCAGCTTATTTTGTCTCCAAAGTGAATGCAACATTTTTGTGAGATAATCTGTTTCGCTACCGCTGGAAAACATCGCCTGTATGCGCGCAATTTGATATTCCGCCAGCCTGTTTCTCAGGTACATACCCAGGAAAGCTGCTATGGGCGCGGTCAAAAACACAGCCCAGATTCCACAGATAGTTCTTTTCTTTCTGACAGTAAACCAGTCCTTTTTGATTGCGATCGTCAACATAGTCAGCATAGTTACCAGCATCACACAAGCTGTCCTGAGTGCCGGCAGGCTGTAAACTAATATTACTGGAGCAATCAGCCATAAGATTGCTCTTACCAGTCCCTTATATCCCCACCCATGATATTTATATAAAATTGCTCCATATATGGGGACATAAAACAGCATCAGTTTTTGTACATCCATGCCTCTTCTGCCTCCTGGCAGTGATATAAAAATCCTTGCTCCGTTTACCTGGCCTCCTTCCAATATAACCAGCAAACAGGCGGACAATAAAACAGCTGCAATTATTTTTGAAAATTTTGCCAGTACGGTATAGTCCAGCAGATACAAAATCATCATGACAGCCAGCCCGATCATAACATGAAACACATATCTGTCAGAACCGGCTACCGCATTCTCACTGGCTTTTCCGGAAATCCCTGCATGTATCAGAACACCTGCAATGCTGATAAATATAATTATTCCCAAAAGTTTCCATGCAGCCTGAGGTCTGTGGATACTGTCAAGGGAGATTCCTGTTTCCACAGGATCCCCCATGTCTCTGACAGCTTCCTTCTCTGCCTGTTCATGATCCATGCCTGCCTTCATGTTTTCCGCAATCTGATCCTCCATATGATCCTGCAGTTCCTGTTTTATGTATGGTCTGGCTTTTGTGCAGCGAATTTGTTCCAGCAATAATTTCAGATATTCGTCCATAACTCACACCTCCAATATAAGCACATTGGTCACTGCTGCAGAATACTCTTTCCATTCCTCTATTTTCTTTTCAAGGAATCCTCTTCCCTGTCTGGTAAGGCTATAATACTTTCTGGTCTTTCCAGCTACATCCTGTTCATATACTGTCAGGAGTCCTTTCTCTTCCAGGCTGTGCAGCAATGGATAAAGAGTTCCTGCCTTCAGCTCAAATACATTCTGAGATTTTTGCCTCAGTGTGTCGATCATCTCATATCCATACATATCCTTTTCAGACAAAAGTTTCATTACAAGCATTGCCATACTTCCTGAAACCAATGCTCTTTCAATAGCCATCTGGTCCACCCCCTTCTTAGAATAAGCTATATATCGACGTTCTATATATCGGTTGTCTATATAATAGATTATTTTACGTTATTTGTCAATATATCAATAAGATTTATCAAAACTAATGGCTATTACCATTCATTGATTGTTTCGGTAATTGCCATATTACGTATGCGCTTTGCAGGGGCATAGACAGATACAATAGCAGATATAAAGATAAAGGCAACAACGATTCCAAACCATAGGATAGGAAAACTCCACTCAATTCCAAAATAATGTGCAATTAGACGATTATATAAAAATCGGCTAAGAGGAAGTCCAATACCACATCCAACTATCAAACCAGAAATTGCATAGGTGTACGCTTCCGCAGAAATCATTCGTTTAAGCTGTCTATTATCCATACCAACAGCTCGCATTGCTCCATACTGCTTCATCCGTGCAGATACACTCATGGAGATGCTATTGACGATATTAAACAGCGAGATAATTCCGACAATAGCCAGAAAACCATAACAAACAATTCGTACCGCCAAATAGGTAGCATTATTTTGTTTATTGCTTTCACGCTGATCTGTGATAATAATGTCATCATTTTCAAGGCTTCTAATTTCTGCTATCGTTTCTTCAGTTGCATTTGAATCTAATTGAATTCCAATAAGACCATACTTTGTATTACCCATGATACGGTCAAATGTTTCCTGCGAACAAATAATAATCAAATCATCTCCAAAGAGCCCTTGTGACAGAGTGCAAGCAATCTCTACTTCCTCGCCTGCAAACTGGATAGTATCACCTATACGCAGTGAATTATTTCCATTATATACGGTTGCCACTTTGTTACTGTCCCCATAAACTGTATCCAATGCTCCCTGAGCAATACTTTCTTTTGAGTAATCTAGCAGTGTATCATCATAAGAAACAATGTTGATATGGTCTATCCCTGCTCTTGAAGATGTTGCGGGGATATTTTCCATATAGCTACTTCCATAAGCATTTGCAACCCCATCTATTTTTTTTATTTCATCGACCAGGCTACGCTCAATATCCAGTTTATTTGCATAACTTGATAATGCTATGTCGGCTGATGTGACATTTTGCGATGGAACAAGCTGCTTTGCAAAGTCTAAAATCACAGAAAAGGAAAAAAACAACATAATAGTTAATGCAAAAGAAGCTGTCATTAAAAACCAGTTTTTCTTCTTTTCAATTGCATGATGGAAACCAAGCGAATTGTCAATTTTCCCTAAGTTAAACTTAATAGCGTGGTTAGCAGAAACTTTATTATCTATATTGCCAGAAACCGCTGATATAGGTGAAACTTTAGCAGCCCGTTTTGCTGGGGATTGCGCCGCTAAAAATACAGTTACCACGCCGACAACCACACCACTGATTAGTCCAACAGGACTGATCTGAAAGACTGGTGTTGTAGAAAATTCTCCACCAATTCCATAATGAAGTGTGGCACAAATAATCCAGCTAATTATTGTTCCGAAGAACACCCCTATAGGTACCGCTATTTTACACCAGTTCAATGCTTCCAAACGAACAAAGCGGATAATTTGCACATGACTTGCACCAATGCAACGCAACATTCCAAAAAACTGAGTTCGTTGTGCAATCATGCTATTCATGCTGCCAGAAATCATCAATATCCCTGCCAGCAACACTAAAACAAATAGAATTGCTGCTAATCCGTATATACTCTGCATCGCAGTACTGTTACTTTGTCCAGACATACCCATAACACCAGTATTTTCAGAAATACTCTCATCAGGTAATTGGTACTGTGTCTGTAATTCTCTTTTTGCATTTGCTGCTTTTGTTGCACTTTCAAACTGCACATAATAGGTTAACTCATTATTTGTCACTTCGTTTTGTGCCATAACAGAAGTAAATGCATTTTGTGTCAGATAAGAACCTACCAAATAGGTCTGATTGTTATAATAATTTTCATCATCTGTTCCAAAACCTGATATTGTAAATATCCGATCTCCAGCAGGGGTATGTAAGGTTACTTTATCCCCAATTTGTACTCCCAAAGCAGTTACAGCATTAGGTGTAAGCATAACTTCCGTATCATTTTCCGGAAATGTTCCTTCTACAATTCCATTTGAAATCTGAACGATATAAGCTTCATCAGTGCCATACAAAACGGTTCGTTTTTTGTTGATTCGGTATGGTTGTTCTCCTTCAAAATTAAATTGAGAGGCTGCACCAACTGCTGTAACATCTGAACGATTACTGATTTCATCCGCATCATCCTGTGAAATATTTTTTATCGCAATGTGCCAGTTTCCATGATTATTTATCATAAAATCACTTTCTGTTCGTATCATCATGTCAGCGACACTGAAAATGGCTGTAACAAGAAACACCGCAATAATAATACACAAAACTGTCATACGATTTTGTTGCTTGCGCACCTTTGCAGAAATGGGGATGAGACTAAGATAGCTTTTCATTCACGGCACCTCCCAAAATCAGTTAAAGCTCCATCCGACACTTGCAATACCCGGTCTGCCGTTTGTGCTATGCCGCGGTTATGGGTAATCATAATGATGGTCTGCTCATATTTTTTCGATGTTTCTTTGAGCAATGCAATAACCTCGCTGCTATTTTGTGAATCCAGATTTCCCGTCGGCTCATCCGCCAGAATCAGAGAAGGGCGGGTAATCAATGCACGTCCAATCGCCACTCTTTGTTGTTGACCACCGGAAAGCTGACTCGGCAGGTGATTTCGGCGCTCTTTCAGATTCAGCACCGCCAATAGTTCTTCCAGATACTTTTTGTCCGGTTTCTGGTAGTCCAGCAACACAGGGAAGATGATATTCTGCTCCACGGTCAGCTCCGGCACAAGGTTGAACGCCTGAAAAATAAAGCCGATATTCCTACGCCGAAACACAGTTAATTTCTTGTCGTTCATGGAAAAAATGTCCTTGCCATCAATCAGCACCTTGCCTGACGTAGGCGTATCCAAGGCGCCGATCATGTTCAGCAGTGTACTTTTGCCAGAACCGGATTCTCCAACGATTGCCACATACTCCCCTTTGGGAACAGAAAAGCTAACATCTTTCAAAGCCTTGACTGCGGTTTCCCCGTTGCCATAGGTTTTACAAATATTTTTGACTTCTAACAAGTTCATAGTGCAAACACCTCTTTCTCAATAATTTTGCTGTCGTAAACGGGTGGACTTTCGTTCTCTGTCTACAATGGAAAGAGTAGCACCTCAATATTACTGTAACCCTACAACCAGCCTACAATTTTGTAGGAATTGGGAAATTCATTATAAAACTCGTTCCAAGTCCTAATTCGCTTTCTACTTCTATCAGACCCCCATGAGCTTCGATAATTGCTTTTGCCAACGGCAGGCCAAGCCCAATCCCCTGTATATCCTTTGAAAAGCGGCTGCGATAAAACCTCTTAAAGATATGGTATAGGTCTTCTGGATGAATCCCGCACCCGTTATCTTTTACTGTGATTTGAACAGCAGAGGGCAGTGCCTTCCATTTGATGTGAATGGTATCGCCCTTTTCTGTATGATCCATCGCATTTTTCACAATATTGCCAATCGCTTCACTCAACCAATCACGGTCACAGAAAAGGGAAATATCATCTGCACCAGATAAGACGATCTCTTTCTGTTCCTTTTTGGCACGATACGCAAAGTGCAGCTCCAAATCCTGCATCATATCCGCCACATTTTCTATTTCCTTTTCAAATGCAATAGAACCAGCATCCAACTTTGTGATTTTGAGAAGGCTTTGCACCAAAACTTCAATACGATCAAGCTCCTGCTCGGACAGATCAGCAAATTCTTTCACAGAGGACACCTCTATATCCTCATCCTGAAGTAGTCCGTTATAAATATTCAAAGCTGCCAGTGGCGTTTTCAGTTGGTGCGAAATGTCGGAGATTGTATTTTTCAAAAACTCCTTCTCTCGCAACTCGTTATCTGCATGAGCGTTTAATACTGCTGCTAAAGAATTGATGGAATGAAAAAGGCGGTACAATTCGCCCTCATCATCACATTCAATACGAGCACTGCGATCACCATCAAGATACGCATTGATCTGCGATATTGCCTGCTCCATAATCTGATTTTGCCGATTAAAATATACAAAGCAGACTGCACATACAGCACTATTAGCCAATAGTAGAAGGATTAGCAGTGACAGGGAAAGTCGGTGACAAGACAGCCATAAAAAAAACTCAGCTAAGAGAAATGTGCACCCTAAAATCAGCGAGAGCGAAAGAAATAGATTTTTGATTTCTTTATTTGCAAGTATTTTCATTCTGCACCTCATACGGTAATGTTCCATTTATAACCCATGCCTCGAACAGTCCGGAGCATTTGCGGTTCGCTCGGATTATCCTCAATTTTCATACGAAGCCGACGCATATAGACTGTAAGGGTACTACTGTCGATATAATTTCCATCGCAGTCCCATAGCTTATCCAAAATTTGCTCCTTCGTCAGTACCATATTCGGATTTCGCATAAACAAACAAAGCAGCTTATATTCCACAGCAGTTAAATCCAAAAGTACTCCATTCTTAAAAACCTGTCCTTGCAGCAAAAGAACTTTGATACCATTCGACTGCAATTCCGTATCCATTGCCTGAAAAGAATTTGCGCGACGAAGTAAGGCATTAATCCTTGAAACAAAAACTCCCAGTTTGAACGGTTTTGTAATATAGTCATCACCGCCAATATCCAACCCCATAATGATGCTTGTTTCTTCGTCCGAAGCCGTCAGAAAAATAATCGGCACCTTTGATGTAAGCCGAACTTTTTTGCAAAATTCAAAGCCACAACCGTCCGGCAGAGATACATCCAAGATCAGCAAATCATATTTTCCATCTTTCCACATCCCCTCTGCCTCTTTGAGCGTTCTGGCAATACTCAGTTCAAATCCCTGCTTTTTGAAAACAAAGGATAATCCATTGTTAAGGCTTAAATCATCTTCTAAAAGTAATATTTTACTCATCTTTAACTCTCTTTCTGTATATCATTTCATATAATGTGCAGATTGAGTTACCATCATCCAGATGAAGTTGATAGGATTCTGTATATGATCATCTCTACATCTGTCAAGCTAACATTAGTGCCTTTTTATGGCAGTTTCCAGGCTCATAGTAACTCTGGCATCCAATCCAACCATTCACCAACATTCAAACTTTTAATATACACTGGGTTTTGTGCTCTGAGGCAAAGAAATCTGTATGGATAATCAAAGTTTTTGAGCCGCAAACTTGAGTTTTTCTTATATAAAAAAAGTCAAAATAGGATTAATCAGTTTTCTACAACTAGATTAATCCTATTTCATTTTATCCTTCTTTTCGTATGATTATTTTTACAGAAAATTCCAACAGTAGAAAGGATACATGAACAGTATCACAAATTTACTCGAAAATCATTGATGTTCCGGTTCAAGAGTGAACTTTATTATCTGCTATTTTATAATCAAATGTCATATAGCACATTTTTTATTATTTTTCCTGATAATCCCGTCCCAAAAATTTCTTTTTCTTCGTAAAAACGGCCACTTGATGCTCGTCAATATTCATTTGGATTAGTTTTCTCTGCTCTTCACTTTCAATCTTATCGCGGTTTAGTGTAAGAATATATTGAAAATCCTGATATTGTTCTTCTTGTTTATAAAGATAATTCAAACATTGAACAAGTGTATCCTGATCCACATCAAAAATATTATCATGCACTAAAAACAGCGGATGCCTATCTCTCGTATATTGATTAAATAATAATGCCATATCATAAATGAACACCTTTGTTCTATCTACACTATGACTTCCATCATCATAAATGCGAAGAGTCAATTCGACTGGTGTTTTTCTGCGAGCTTTATCAATTGTCTGGATGCTAAACGAACATTCCTTATTTCCCATAATAAATTCATGGATTTGCAAAATAGTATCAGTAAAGTCATCAATGATTTTTTTATTTTGTTCAATCTCATCATCAATTTCCATGAGTTGCTGCGTTTTCTGTAGGTTTAGCATTCTTTTCTTTTTCTCGTTCTTTTGGTATTGTTCGAATAAAAACTTTGTATTTGAAGTGGCTTCTTTCTTTGCTTCGTAAATTTTTAAACTTACTTTTAAATTCTTAAGAATTCCTTTTTTATCAATCACCTTCAGCTTTTCTGAATATTCATCATCCAAAATCCGAATTTGTTCCGCAATATTTTTTAACTGGGACTCCAATTCTTTTGCTTTTTGATTCACCAACATTCTTTGAAATTCTTCTATTTTATTCTTAAATCCTACCACTTCATTCAAAGATTTTACTATAGCATTTCCTAAATCATTCTTAAACTGGTTGTAGACCAATTCGATTTCTCTGTCATCAATTTGTTCCGGTTTTGGCATTTTTCTAATTTTTTCATAATCATAACGCAAAGCCTTTTGCCGTTTTCTCAATTGGTCCAGTAAATCCTCCAATTCAATTAGATCCGCTTCCATAGCATTAAAGCTCTCATTCGTTTTAAAGCTTTCAATCGCATCCTCCAATTTTTGCAATTCATCTTCCAATGCATTGAGCTCCGCTCTGACATCTGAAATTTTCTTTTTCCCGTCCTGCGTCAGTTCTTTTTTTTCTTTCGTAAGGACAGTACTAACTGCCTCAATTTCCCTGATGGTTTCAATTGTATTCTTATAAGCTTCCAGAGAAAATCCCAGCAAATATAAATGAGCACTTAGATCGTCCGGGATCTTTTTTGTCAGGTCATGACATTTTATTATATCTGTAAACTCTGAACGTTCATCCCTCATCAAGATTGAAAAAAGATTTCTAAAACTAGGCACTTTTTTACCATTTAATTTTGAAAAAATAATTCCAGTCAGATAATCTCTTGCGTCCTGAATTTTATCAAAGGAAACTGTTTTCCCCTCCCTGATAAGTATAGGTTTATCTGCTTGTTTGCGGTTTCTTTTTATGGTGACTGTTTCCTGCCCTATATCTAAATCCAGGATTACATTTTCTTCTACTGGTAAAACTTCTTTTGGTATTTTTACAATTCTGGATTTTTCATAATCATTCAGAAAACAAAAATCCAAAAATTCAATACTCATGGATTTTCCAACACCATTTGTCTTTCGGCCTTTTACAGATCTGTCATCGTACTTCTCGCCTAATATAATATTAACTCCATCATGAAAAGTAATTTCTTCAAAAATATTATTTTCAGAATAAAGTCGATTGAGACGAATACGATTTATTTCTTTACCCATATGTTCGACTCCTCAAACTCAACAATATCAACAGAGTATAAAAAAGAAAGCCCTAAGATCAATTGCCTGCTACTTGTGATTCCGGCTTTTTTTAATGCTTTGGACACATCATATATTGAAATCTTTTCTGCATCTCGCTTTTGTATCTCTTTGAGTATGAGATAACCAATATACATTGCAGAAGATTTTAGTGCATTGCTACTTGTCAGCATCATACTCACTCCCTTCGTTTGGAAATACCCTACATTTAATCATTTCATTGACAAGATAGAATTTTATCGCAGAACGGTCATATTTTTTTCCATTAGTGCTTAATTTTTCTTCAAAATATGTAACCAATTTATTTAAAGCAGCAATGGGGTTATCATGCTCCTCTTCCAAAAATTGTACGCTAATATCCTGCAGATAGAACATAATAATAATGTCCTGAGCTTCATCTATTCCAAGCGTTTCATTCACAATATTCAACGCCTCTCCATAAATTGTATAAAGCGTCGTATACTCCGTAATTAATTTATCCGTAAAATTCTTAAATCTTTTATATATTTTATACTCTGGATCCACCGTTGTTTTACGATCCTTGTTTACTTTTCTATTTTGTGAAATATACTCTATCAAATCTATGATTGTGTCCACTTCTCCCGCCTGTGTTTCTCTCACAGAATAATATTTGTTACACAATTCTTCTGACAGATAATCGCTAATTTTTTTTATTTGCACTGTCTCTAATTCACGAATATCTTTTATTAACTTTTCAACGTTCCAAATATCTCTTGTCTTTTCGAAAGAAAACAGCCCCTGTGTATCAAAATCAGAAGAATATTTTTTCTTCTGCGTCAAAATTAGTACAACCAATCTGTCATATAAATGATACTCTTGATTTTTATTAAATTCCGCTATCGTATGCCTGATTTTTGTACTACTATTGTCTGATGTAACCTGAACTGCTATCCTATTCTTCCGATCAATCAAATCAATTGCTGGAGCATTTTTTTCCAAATGATTTGCATTTTTCAATTCATAACCATAGATAAGATTCAACAACCCAGGAAAGAAGTCTTCCGCAATGATGTTAATATCATAGAGATTTACTGCATTTAAAATAGACACTTCCCGACTTAATAGTGCTAAATTTTCAGCTATAGTTTTTAAATAAACCTCTTTATTTATCATGCTTTTCCACTCTCCTTATTTGTTGCTTGCTTCATTCTAACATATTTTTTACTATATGACTATTGATTTTTCTCGTAAATCGTGATCGCATGAATTGTGCTACCTTTGATTTTCTCCGGATACAAGCCATAGGTATGTGAGTGTACGATGAAAGCAATGTTACTCACCTCGTGATCAACTCACTTACTTCGAATATGTAACAAAGAATTTATCGTACCAGATAAGGAATGACAAAACCATCCAGATTTTACGGCTGTTATCTTCCTTTTTCTCTTTATGGTCTTTCAGAAGCCGAAGCATTTCCTCTATATAAAAAAATTCTTCTGCCTCTTTTGGATCCAAAAAAATAAGAGGGCTGCATCTTACAGCTCTCTTATTTTAAATATACATTCTATTCTTCATATCCCTGCGGATTATTAGACTGCCATCTCCAGGAATCTTCACACATCTCACGGATACCGTTTTCTGCTTTCCAGCCAAGCTCTTTTTCTGCCTTAGATGCATCACAATAACAAGTTGCAATATCTCCTGCTCGGCGAGGTTTGATCACATATGGAATTTTCACACCAGTTGCAGCTTCAAAATTCTTCACAATATCAAGAACACTATAGCCCTTTCCGGTTCCCAGATTGTAAATCGCAAGCCCTGGATTTTCTTCGATTTTCTTAAGTGCTTTTACATGACCCTTTGCCAGGTCCACAACATGAATATAATCTCTTACACCAGTTCCATCCGGAGTATCATAATCATTTCCAAATACACCAAGTTCCTTCAGCTTACCAACTGCTACCTGTGTAATATATGGCATAAGGTTATTGGGAATGCCATTTGGGTTCGCTCCAATTGGATTAAAGTAACGAAGAAGCATAACATTCCATTCTGGATCTGCTTTCTGGATATCGGTAAGTACCTGCTCCAACATGGATTTGGTCCAGCCGTATGGGTTCGTACACTGTCCCTTTGGGCATTCTTCTGTAATCGGAATCTGTGCCGGATCTCCATATACAGTTGCTGAGGAAGAGAAAATAATATTTTTCACATTATGTTTTCTCATTACATCAATCAGAGTTAAAGTGCCTGCTATGTTATTTTCATAATACTCCCAGAGCTTAACCACAGATTCTCCAACTGCCTTCAAACCTGCAAAATGGATGCAGGACTCAATAGTTTCCTTGTCAAAAATATCATTTAGAGCATCTCTATCCAGAATATCTGCCTTATAAAACTTCACTGGTTTTCCCGTGATTTTTGATATAATCAGTGCTTTTTTTATGTTTTTTCTATTAAATTTTCCTCAAACACCTATATAAGTGAAACTTAGCGAAACTTAAATTATGCCCAATATGGAATATACTTTTTATACCTTGGTGCAATATCCGGATCCATTACTTTAATATTCATAATCTCTTAATCGTTCTACGATAGAGCGATTTCCTGCAAGTTTTTTATAGGATAGAAGAGGGTTATCATACATATCAGCAAAACAAGGATAACGCAGACATGGCGTCAATCCTCCTAAATGCCGCTGTTCTGTGTCCGGGTCGTCGTTGCTAAAAATAAGCACAAAAAGAAGCATCTGCTCTAAAAATCAAAGCCACCGCTTCAAAAGCACGCGAAAATGTATCTGCGTTACGATAGCTTTTTTTCTTTGCCGTCGTGCGGCAGAATGAAGTTATATATATGGAAAATTTGTAGATTTTATAAAGATTTGAAAAAATAATGAGCGATACCGTAGTATCGCCCTCTAATTTCTTAATATGGAATTTTAATTATTACCTGCGCACCACCAGTCTTTTTAGAATTGCTTAAAATAAGTTGCCCGTCATGTTGTTTGATAATGCTGTTTGTGATATAAAGTCCCATACCAAAGTGCATATTAGAAGTTCTGCTTTTATCGCCCATAAAAAATTGTTCTTGTGCATGGTGTATAGCTTCTGATGTGAAGCCGGTTCCCTCGTCTGTTATGGATATGTGTAAAAAATGGTCTACCTTTTGTGTTGTTACATAAATTGTTCCCAGTGGTGGAGAATAGTCTACGGCGTTGCTTATCACATTCATAATTGCCCGTTCTAACAGAAGTTTATCCGTTTTGAATATACCCAAGTCAACTTCCTTTTCCATGTGCAGACAAATTCCTTTTGCAAGACATAAAGAGTTTGCCTGTGCTTCAATCTGTCCCATGTAACCAGAAATATCAATTTCTTCCAAATGAAGCTGATACCCGGCAACAGTCCGGGAAATATCAATCAGCGTCTTAATATAAATGCTTATTTGACTGGAGCTTTCAGTGATATAATCTGCATATAGACATTGTTCGTCATCAAGTTCCGTTTCATTTATCAAATCAATATTTCCTTGAATAACTGTCAAAGGTGTTTTCAAATCGTGGGCTAATGCTGCAATCTGTTCTCTCTGTAATTGTTCCGCGTGCCATTGCTTCTCTAAAGACATTTTCAGATCATCCCGCATTTTAGAGAAAGAAAGCAGAACATCTTCAAATTCTTTAATATTAGAATGGCCTATTTCAAAATCAAGATTTTGTGATGAAATTTCTTCGGTTGCGTTCATAATAGGCACTAATTGTTTTTGTAGACGCCTTGAAAAACGAATGGTTAATAGTATACATACAAACACGCAATTCAGAGCAATTAGAGAGTAAAGTATCATTTCCGGTGAAGGAAAATATTTGTTCAACCATGGGTTTATAAAGCGTGAACCAATATAGTATTGTAAAACAATCAATTCCTTATCCCTTGTAATCAGCAGAAACTGCTTTCCGTTATTTGCAGTATTAACACCATCGGTCGCATATCTTAATGCTGATTTCACATCATCATTTTTTAAGGAGGTTTCCAGTATTGTGTATGATTTATCCAGCAAAAGGTAATCACACCCGGGGGGCATATTTTCTGTTACATCTGCCAAATCAGGTGTTGAAGCAAGAACAGGAGCTATTGTTTTCACAAATTCTTCACTTTGATTAGCATAATTAACAATCCCCAAACTAGCAAATATCGTAAATATAAGAAAAGGAGTGATTACGGATAATGCCAGACTGCCTATCAGCATAACAAGGTAT
Organism: Blautia sp. MSK17_66; assembly: GCF_020538025.1. Lineage (NCBI taxonomy): Bacteria > Bacillati > Bacillota > Clostridia > Lachnospirales > Lachnospiraceae > Blautia > Blautia sp. MSK17_66. Next base: position 152,865 of record NZ_JAJBNQ010000003.1, on the reverse strand, counting down.
TTTATAAAAGCTGTCCTTAATGTCGCTATCTTTGTTCCCATTTGTAACCTATCCCCCAAACTGTAATGATTGGCTGTACCCCCATCTTATTAAACTTTGCCCGTACATTTTTAATGTGAGTAGAAATTGTTGAGTTATCGCTGTCTCCGTCAATACTGAATACAGCCTCATAAATCTGTTCTTTAGAAAAAACCTGTCCTTTGTTATTAGCAAGATATTCACAAATTAAATATTCGCTCTTTGTAAAGGGAACCGGGCAGTCATCAACCCGGATTTCTTTTGCGGATAAATCGACCTTAATATGTTCAAAAACGATTGTGCTGTGTTTTTCTCTTGTTTCCCGCCGCAGGTGGGCGTTTACACGTGCCCGCAATTCAGCTATACGGAAGGGCTTTGTCAAATAGTCATCAGCTCCAATTCCCAAGCCAAAAGTGATATCGTTCTCCAATGTTTTAGCAGTAAGAAATAGTATGGGGCAATCCACAAGGGAGCGGATTTTTTTACAGAATGTAAAGCCGTCTGTGTCAGGCATCATAATGTCAAGCATTATCAAATCATATCGGTTTAAGTACTCTAAGGGAATCTGTGAAACAGATGGATATGTGGAAACGGTATGTCCGTCTTTCTGCAATCCATTTTTTATCAATTCCAAAATAGGAATTTCATCATCTATAGCAAGGATATTTGCCATAAAATGCACCTCCTTTCACTCCGGTACTATTGTAGCACCATCATATTATTTTGCAAATTTTACTGACATTTTGCCACCCGGTATTCAGAATTTACTTCTACTGCCACGGAAGCAGTTCTATCTTTGTCCAAGATTTCATATATACCGCCTATTGTCCACTGCTCTCGTTTTTGTGAGCTCTTCTCTTTTCCTCTACAATCAATATGATATAGTTCCTCTTTGGGAATTTGTAATTTTGTATCATTATCAAATGTATAGGATTCAGCAATTATATCAATATATTCTCCAATATTTTCATAGGGAACGGTTTCATCTGTTATCTGATAAACTTTATCCCCACATAGCAACTGTGTACAATTTTGCGTATTTATTGTAAATTCTCCTTCTGCTGTTGCCTCTGTTTTCTGATTGTATCGAAAAATAGTATCTTTGTCTGTAACAAAGCTATTAAGAATAGCTTTGTGGTAGCCTCCGTTTACGTCAACAATAAGCTCCTGTGTATTTCCATCTTTGACCGTATAGACATTTAAAAATGGAATGATATAGGCGGCGTCTGGTTCTGAATCAGCAATATCAGCTAAAGTTTTAAAAGTGGCCTTTTCTGTATCCTGTTGAAGCAGGATTTTCCCGTTTGAATCTACGACCGCAAGTTTTCTGATATAGCCAACCCATTCTCCAAGTTCTGAATTTGACAGCGTATCATCAAGAATGGTGAAGCTGTCTCCCTTGTAGGTAAACTGTGTCACATTATCCGTATTCAGCACACATTCTTCTTTGTCTTTGGAATATTCATCAATTCCCTTTTCCAAAACAGAACAGCCAGTCATACTTGCTTCCATCAGCAGAATAGCAACAACCAGTAAAATCATTTTCTTAATCATCGTTTTCCTTCCCATTGTGAAATCCAAAAAGTCATTGCAATAAAAACAATTATTGTAATAAGTCCCATTATAAAAACCTCATTTTTGTGTAGGGATAGTTTATCGTCTAACACATAACGGCTTAAATCAATCGCCCAAGCGAAAGGGATATACTTCCAAACTCCCACTAAGACAATATTACTGTACATAATTACCTGTAGGCTTTCAAATACACCTAAAAACAATGACGGCCCAAGTCCAAACTTAAAGCCAATAAATAAATGAAAAATGTAAAGTATAATATTTCCAAAAGCAAGGACTATTATTGTTTCTAACAGCATGACATAGGGTGTATGTGGAATAAGTCCTTGTATTGCTACCAGTATAGAAAATAATAGCACCAAACTAATCAGTGAAAAAACGCCTCCACCAAAAAGGACAAGAAACTTTCCGCAGAAAATGGTTATCCTGTTTGGAACGGATAGAATCGACTGTGAATGTGCGGCGTGATCTTCCATAAACGTATTTAACCCGGTAATTATGCTGATAAGAATTGGAAAAAACGTAGCTGTAATCTCAAAAATCAGCTTATATTTATTGTAGTCTGGTCTGAAACTGTATAAACCAAAATAGCTTGTAAAAAGGATTGCACCTGCTATCGGTACGAATATATGAATTGGTAATAGTGGTGTGTGGCGCAATTTTACCAATTCTGAACGAATTGCCCTATATAGTGTCATTCTATTTTGCCTCCTGTCTGCTAAAATTACCTGCACCCAGATAAGTAAGTACGAAAAAAAGTATGAATGATAAAATTAAAGATAATGCAACAGGTAATATGGAAACGTTAGGAGTGTCATTCAATGTTCCATTGATACCAATTCCCATTAGTGATTCCGCCAGCTTTGGAGCCCAACAATATGGACACAGCCACCATAAGGAGGTAGTTCCAAAAAAGCCGGGAAGAAAAATTCCAAAGGCAGTGTTTACTACAAGCGGCATAAACAATCCTATTTTAAAAATCAAGAATAAGCAAAGCGGAATCTGCCATATAGAAGCTATCATAATAGCAACACTGCCTATAAAGGATTGTCCCGGTGTGAAAATAACGGTTGACGGGGAGATAATATTGCTAACACATACTAACAATGCCAATATAAAAGCCGCAAATATCATTTTTTTAATCAGAATCAGGTTTTTACTAATCCAAAATTTTTTCAGATTGATAGACATAGAATATACAGAATAGTATTTATCTGCACGTATTTCTTTTTGATTGGACAAATAGCAAAGAACTGTAATTGTTCCCGGAAGTAAAAAGGAATACCACCAATACAAGGACATATACTGGAATCCAGTAAATCCAGCCATAAGCCAAGCAAAAACTGCTGTAATCAATGGGGCAATTATCAATAATTTATTGAAAAAGGTTCTTCTGAATTTTAAATGTTCTGATTTAAAGTATTTCATACTCTTACATTTCCTTTCTGTTTTTTTTCACGATATCCATGAATAATTTTTCGAGATTTTCTTCAGCATGTAAAACACCTTCATACCCCAAGACACCCTCCGAGATAATGCCGATATGGTCAGCAATCTGCTGTACTTCTGTAAGAATGTGGCTGGAAAGAATTACCGTAATTCCTTTAGAGGGGAAGGAACGAATCAATTCACGGAGTTCTTCTATACCAACAGGATCGAGGCCGTTTGTAGGTTCGTCTAAAATCAGCAGGCGGGGATTGTTTAAAATTGCAATCGCAATTCCCAACCGCTGTTTCATGCCAAGAGAAAATTGTCCTGCCCGTTTCTTTCCGGTATTCGTAAGGCCGACAATATCAAGCGCTTCATGGCAGCGTTTATCCGGTAAGCCGAGAAGCTCCGTCCTCACTTTTAAATTTTCAAATGCAGTCAGGTTCTCATAAAGAGGCGGGGTTTCGATTAAGGTTCCTATGTCATTCAAATCTTTTCGGCGCCAAGCGTGGCCGTCAAACTCAATGCTTCCAGATGTCGGTTTCAAAATGCCTGTTATCATTTTAAGTGTTGTGGACTTTCCGGCTCCGTTTGGTCCCAACAATCCATAGACGGAATTTTTTTCAATATTCAGCGATATGTTATTTACAACTGTCTGCCTGCTGAATGATTTACAGAGATTTGTTGTTTTCAAGATTATACTCATATTTTACACTATCCTTTCTTTTGATTATGCTAAAAGGATAACTGCAAATTTTGAAGATTTCATAAAGAAAATAGAATTTCTTAAATACATAATAGGAAATACTTGTCCACTTCCAGAAGATGCTTTCCAATCGTATCCTGCAGAAGCATCACCTGATAGGTTGAATTTCGATGGTTTTTCAGATAATCTCTGCGAAGAAAACCATACTTGCCAAGTTGCTCCATCTGCTTACCGGATTTATAAGTAAGATCCGGAAGCAGATATCCATTTACATTCGTATACGTTAATTTCATTTTGTTAGCACTCTCCATTTCTCATCATTTTTTGACCACAAATTTACGACATTTATGACAAATCTGACACTGCTTTACAATACCAGACAAAATGACTGATACCCCGGAAAGCCTGTAAAACAGGCACTTTTGGGATACACAAGACAGGACAAATCGACTTCCATTATCAAATAAAAAACGCGAATATTCCAGTGCTTAATAAGCCACTGATATTCGCGTTTCTTATTATCCTAACCACTTGAAAGATGGATAGTATCTTACAACAGCTTTCCCCACAATCTGGTCAAATCGCACGAATTTGTTTTTCCATGAACGTGAATCCTTCGAATCATTCCGGTTGTCACCAAGCATGAAATAACAGTTTTCCGGAACTGTATATGGACCATAACTTCCGATCATTTTCTCTGGAATGAAAGAGTCATCCAATGGAGTGGGTGAACCATCAATGTAAACTTTCCCATCCTTAATTTCCACTACCTCTCCCGGCAGTCCGATCACTCTTTTGATAAAAAGACGGCTTTCATCATCTGGGTATTTGAATATTACAATATCAAATCGCTCCGGGTCCTTGAACTTTTCAGAAATTTCATAACCGAACAGATTAAGATTAATTCCATACGCAAGCCGAAAGCCGAAAAGGCGGTCTTTCACCATAAGTGTTTTTTCCATGGAGGGTGAAGGGATTTTTGCGTTAATCAAAACAACATTATTGATAACCAGAGTAATTGCCACTACTATTACAATCAATTTCACATAGCCTAACAGTTCACGCCAGATTTTCATGCTCTCCACCTCACCGTTCTTCATTATTCATATATCTGAACAATCTTTTGTCATATTTTGCTTCCCGGTACCAGCCAATTCCGATCATGACCACGCCTAATACAATGGTAACCGTTCTGACCATTGTATCAGCTGAAAACAGGCAGGAAATTACAATTCCAGTTCCTGCACCTGTAAAAAAGTCAATAACAGACTTTTCCCGTTTCAATGATCCAAGCACTCTTTCTTTATCCATGGTTTTTACCATTTTGACATCTTCCTTTATTAAGACATCGAGAGAAATATCAAAACGGTTGCTGATGTCTATGAGAATCTGCAGATCCGGATAGCTCTTTTCATTTTCCCAATTAGACACAGTCTGTCTGGTAACATGAAATATTTTTCCAAATTCCTCCTGGGTCAGTCCCTTTTCTTTTCGTATTTTTAGTATCTGCGTTCCAATGTTCATATTGCTCTGCTCCTGTTCTTCCAATCGGTTTTGCTTTCTCACCTGGATTATATAAAAATTTCTGCCAAATGAAAAGCAATTTACCTTTTACAGCGAAAAAACAGGTATGCAAAGCTTCTTTGACATGGGATTTTTGAAAACAGATTCACGTTTCTCTACCTAATCTGAATCCTTATTTTATCCCCGACAGGTGTCCAACCGGATTCTGCAGTGATTTCACCTGTAGCTCCATCATAATATGCGCTTTCTTCGGTTCCGTAATCTTCATCCGTTTTATCTGCTGCGTCGGTATTTTCTTTCTGGTCTGTATCGTCTTGAAGCCTTACTTCTGTGGAAGCATCTGCCCCTCCGATAATTTGAGTTTCAACCTGATCCTCTGCATCCGACGGATTTTTTTCCTCCAAAGTATCCTCCGGAACCTCTTCTACCTCTTCTGTAGTCTCACCAATTTCTACAAAATCGTCATCAACCCAGACAGTGTCTGCAGCAGCCATGTAAGGTTCTCTGGTATAAAGCTGTAATTCCAGATAATCGCTGTCAATATCCGGGAGCAAAAGAACCGGGCTGTCAGAATCCAGCTGATACATACCCCAGAAACTGGTTTTAAAACTCCATTGAGATTTACCATCTGCCGAATTACTGCGCAGTTCATACTGTACCTGATTTCCTTTACTGTCTGTCCCCATAAGCATCATCTCATTACCATTATACAGCTTTTCCTCAAGTTCTTCCGGAATTTCTGCCTTAATTATACTTTGCAGTTTATTCATGGAAAAGTCTGTTAATTTTACGGTTCCTTCTTCTGTTTTAACAGAAACATCTTCCAGCTTTTTATGAACTGTCTGTTTCATAAGCTCCTCATGGGGAATAGAAAAATCAAACTCAAACTCTGCGAAATAATCTTCGCCAAGATTTTCATTTTGATAGGCACCGAGTACCAAATGTACTTCCGGATTTTCTCCCAAATCACCATCAAGGAAAAATCGAGATTCCAGAACAGCATCATAGACATTTTCATCCAGTCCAGTATTTAGCAAATCTTCGTCCGAATATGGCAGATGGTGTCCGCTTTCGTATTCTTCAATTTTCTGTCCATTTATTGTAGTTTTCTGATAATCAATGTCAAGCTGTGTATTGGCAAAGGTCCAGGCATCCTGGACATCATCCGTGTCCTTTTGCCCGGAAGATGTTTTTTCTGCATGCACCTTTGTTAACAGAACCCCATTATCCAGAACAACTTCTTTTAATGTTACAGTAATTCCTTTGTCTTCCTTAGAGGTATTCAACACTTCCGTATAAGATTCAATACCTTTTGGGAAACCAAGGGTTTCTCCTATGGACAATGTAATATTTTTTATTGCAGCCTGGATATGTGGATTAGAAAAGATAACAGAACCCAAGGTGACGATCACACAGGCAGCTGCTGCTTTGCTCCACCCTTTTGGTCTCCGGTTTTCCTTTTTTTCACTCCATTCCCGCTCTGCTTCCTCTATATATTTCGGATCAATATTACCAAATTCTTTTGAAAAATCAAACTTTTTCATATGCGTCCTCCTTCTTTTTCCAACAGTTTCAACAGCTTTTTCCGGTTTCTGTATAAATTCATTTTCACGCTTCCCGCTGACATATGATGCCTTTTGGATATTGCAGAAACAGGATCTAAAAACCAGTATCTTCGTACAAAAATATTTCTGTCCTTTGGAGACATTTCTTCCAAAAAACGATTTATGGTTTCCATCAGTTCTTTTTCCGCCAGCTGTTCTTCCACGGTATAAGTTACATTTAGCTGCTCCATTTCCTCCATAACATCTGCCATATGAACATCCGGGCGCTTGCCTGCAAACTTTTTCCTTAAGCGGTCAATACTAAGATTTCTTGTAATCCGACCGCAAAAGTGTGCCAATACAGAAGGATGCGTAGGAGGAATCTGTGACCATACCGAAAACCAGGTAGCATTCAGACATTCCTCGGCATCTTCTCTATTCGCCAATAAATTCCAGGCAATCTTGTAGCAATAGGGATGATACTTAGTACTCAATTCTATAATTCCATTCTCATCTCTTTTCAAAAACAGGTTTATAATTTCATCATCATTCATTTACAGGTTGTCCTCCGGGTTTCTTTAAGATAAAAGTCACTGTCCATAATCTGACCAGCAACAGATAAGGCGCCTTTTTGAATAAAAAAATTTCCATTCATATTATATATCGTAAAAAATAGTGGATGGTAACAAAAAAATTTAATTTTTTTCAGTTGAGATCCAAACTACAGTTTTGGTTTTCAGAAGATTACCTTTTAGAGGTAAAAATAATGAAAAGCAGCCGATATTCTCATTTTATAAATCATGAGATACCGGCTGCAACTGCTGTTATAAAATATTTAGTCCAATAAAACTCCCTCTATTTGTATTTTTTAGAAAAGATTTGCACGTCTAACTCATCACTACTACAATATATTTATGGGTAATCCCCTTACATCCGGTAAGGATTTATCCATCTCATTACTTAAACTGTTAGAATGTAGAATGCAATGGTATATCGACTTCATCACTTGGACCTCGCGTCCGTACTTCAGACTGATAACCAGCTTCTCATTCGCAGTGTTCGTTTTATGCAGGTTGAATCACATCAGGTGCATTCGTGTCACACACAGTAGTTTGAACAGGTAATGAGTAAAACTGGTAGTTATCCATTGCAATAATCTTAAGGAGCGACAATTTATGAACGCAGTAGGTATCGATGTTTCAAAAGGCAAGAGTATGGTTGCTATCATGCGACCTTTCGGTGAAATTGTTTCCTCACCTTTTGAAATCAAACACACAACCAGTGATATCAATTCACTTGTAGAACTCATCAACTCTGTTGAAGGTGAGTCCCGAATCGTGATGGAGCACACAGGACGTTATTATGAAGTCCTCGCCCATCAGCTTTCAAAGGCAAATCTTTTCGTCAGTGCCATTAACCCCAAACTTATCAAAGACTTTGATAATAATTCTCTTCGTAAAGTGAAATCCGATAAGGCGGATGCTGTTAAGATTGCACGATATACTCTTGACAAATGGCAAAATCTTAAACAGTATAATGTTATAGATGAATTACGCAATCAGCTCAAAACCATGAACCGTCAGTTCGGCTTTTACATGAAGCACAAGACGGCTATGAAGAATAATCTTATTGGCATCATTGACCAAACCTATCCTGGTGTTAATACTTACTTTGACAGTCCTGCGCGCAGTAACGGCAGTCAGAAATGGGTTGATTTTGCATCTACATACTGGCATGTGGACTGTGTCCGTAAAATGTCCAAAAACGCTTTTATCGACCATTATAAAAACTGGTGTAAACGCAAGAAGTACAACTTCAGCAAGTCAAAGGCTGAAGAAATCTACGAAAAAGCCAAGGAGCTTGTTCCCGTACTTCCTAAGGACAACATTACTAAGCTTATTATCAAACAAGCTGTAGACCAACTTAATAGTGTTTCTACAACGATTGAATCACTACGCACACTTATGAATGAAACTGCATCCAAACTTCCTGAATACCCTGTCGTTATGGCAATGAAAGGAGTCGGCACATCCCTCGGACCTCAATTGATGGCTGAGATTGGTGATGTTTCCCGTTTCACCCACAAAGGTGCTATTACCGCCTTTGCCGGTGTAGACCCGGGTGTTAATGAATCGGGAAGTTATGAACAAAAAAGTGTTCCGACTTCCAAACGAGGTTCCTCTGTTCTTAGAAAGACTTTATTTCAGGTAATGGATGTCTTAATAAAAACGCACCCACAGGATGATCCTGTATATCAGTTCATAGACAAGAAGCGGGCACAGGGTAAGCCTTACTATGTCTATATGACTGCAGGAGCCAACAAGTTTCTAAGAATCTATTACGGACGAGTGAAAGAATATCTTTCGTCTCTTCCAGAATCCTAATCATCATTATGATTTTCAGACCAGCACTGGTGTGGTGGTCTTATTTTAATGCCTAATTTTTAACCTATAAAGTTTTTTAATTTTCTTCAATTTTAGTATTGACTTTTTATTTGCAGGCTGAAATAACGAGAATGCGACGCACAATTATTCAAGTCGTTGAGTCACTCTTGAAAGTAAAACCGTATTACACTTGTAAAAAAGGTCTGCCGCTTCTGCACTCAGATTTTTTAGCAAGTGTAATATTCTACATATTCCTGAACTCTCCTTATGGAGTAACATATCACTGATATGGACAAACAGATACCTTTCGACGATCAATCAGTCTATTAATTGTTTTTAGTAGCAACATCAAATTGAATCAATTTCTTTATATAACTTTATTAATTGCCTAAGCAAATTTTCATATTCTTTTATTGTCTCATCCGAGTCAGACTCTTTTACTATATCCTTGTCATTTCGTAGATTAGAAATTTCAAATGGGTATTGGTTCAATAATTTGATTGTTTCTTTGCAATTTGGGATTAATTGATTTCTTTTATTATATGGAATCGCATTTATGCGCTCTCTTAAATTATGCCGCAGATTGTATGCAAGCCAGTCTGCCGTATCAAAAAAAGCACGATATTCATGTCCATATGCTTTCTCAAGATTTCCTTTGATATAAGAATAGTAATCGTATCCTTCCGGCACTTTTTTGGTTGTGCTAGCAAAAATCCTTACAATATGATCATATGCATCCCGGTGCTCTTTTAATGGCTGAATCAATGCATCCCCATTTTCTGATATTTCTTCGGCTGTAAGTAGATAAATTTTGGTTTTTTGATGTAATTGATATATCTTTTTCCACAACAGTCCAATCTCATCGTTTTGCATTAGATTAAAAACATTTTGTTCAGCCATTTAAAATACCCCGCTATTGAATTAATGAATTTTTAACTTTGACTCCTTTTCCCTCATTACCAGAAACGATTTTTCATCTAGAATACGGTCACCAAAAATCCGCCAGGATCCACGTCGCTTTATTCGGTACGCTTTAATAGTGGAGATTTGTCCGTTTTCACAGTTTCTTGAAAAATTTTTCCTATATTTAAAAGTTTCTACTATCCCCCATAGAGTTCCTGCAACTATAAAAAAAAGAAGTACTGCTACAGCTTCAATCATAATTATTCTCCTTATCATCCCAGTTGCATGCATCGTCACAATCGGACTGCATCCCAAGGTCTTTTGGTTCAATCACATTTCTTACACTACTACCTGCACTATATTTTTCTCTTCTGTAAATTATGCTAAGATGAACAAATATTTCTCTGTAAAGTAACAAAAGAATAAATCCAACAAATATACAGGATAGTAATATAACTCCTTTCCTAGATGCCACAGATTGCAATTGTGGATTTCCAAGGAAGCAAACTGCTGAAATCAAATCAATCAATGCAAGCCAAAACGTAATTCCCTGCAATAAATTCACTTGAAATACCTGTTTTTTCTTTGCAATCGAACACCCAGCATCATACATATTGTTAATTGCCTGCAATAATATCGTAATATAAAATGGTTTTATATCTGTCATGCTAAACTCTTCCTCCAATAATCCGAAAGTTTCTATACAAACAAATAGAGTTTTATCATAAAAGCCCCAAATACCATTGTCAACGAATTTTTCGTATATTTATATTTTTACCGTCTCATAACCAACTCTCTCACTTCGAACATGTAGCAAAAAATCTATCATACCAGATAAGGAATGTCAAAACTGTCCAGATTTTACGGCTGTTATCTGCCTTTTTCTCTTTGTGCTCTTTCAGAAGTAAAAGAAGCTTATCTGTATGAAAAAACTCTTCTGCTTCTTTCGAGGTAAATAATTCCTTTACCATCTGATACCAGTCATCCTGCCGCAGCCACACACGGATTGGAATTGGAAAACCAAGTTTCTTACGTTCATCGGTTTCCTGTGGTATGAATTGAGAAACAGCTTTACGGAAAATATATTTGGTTGTACCCGCTGCAATCTTGGCTTCTTTTGGAAGCTTTGCTGCAAAGTCAAAAACTTCTTTATCCAGAAATGGTACTCTGACTTCCAATGAATGTGCCATGCTCATTTTATCTGCTTTCTGCAAAATATCGCCAGGAAGCCAGTAGCTCAGATCTACAGACTGCATTTTTTCCATGTCTTGAAGTGATCCTCTGTTTTCTGACTCAAGTTCTTCAAAAAATGGTCTTAAATATTCCTGTGTGGAAGGTCCTGTTACTTTATTTTTCAAAATCTGCGTTTTCTCTTTTTCACGGTAAATATATGCATTTCCGATGAAACGTTCTTCCACTTTCATTCCTGCACGGATAAGGAAATCCCGTCCCTTCACATCCGGCAGCTTTGCAGCCAGTTTTCCAATTACACGTCTGACACCAAATGGAATCCAGGCAATTTTTTTCAATGATTCCGGTTCTCTGTAAATATTATATCCACCGAAAAGCTCGTCTGCTCCTTCTCCGGAAAGAACAACCTTGACATGACCTGCAGCCTCTTTTGAGAGAAAATAGAGTGCAACGGCGGAAGCATCCCCAAGGGGCTCATCCATATGATACATAACATCTGGAAGGGCATCCCAGAATTCCTGCTTGGATATGATTTTCACATGGTGTTTCAAACCTGCTTTTTCTGCCACTTTGGCAGCTTTGTTTACTTCACTATATCGGTCTCCCTCATCGAATCCCACTGTAAATGCCTGATCTGCGCCAGAGGAAGAAGCCAGATAACCGGAATCCACTCCCCCGGATAAAAACGCGCCGACTTCCACATCACTTAACATATGGTGCTCCACTGAATCCTTTAAATTCTCTGCAAGCTGATTCTGCAGCTGCTCCATATTCGTCTTACGGTCCCATTGGCCTGGTGCAAGCTTTGTTTTGAAATAAGTCTTTATCTCATAGTTTCCGTTTTTATATAAAAGCATATGACCTGGCATAAGCTTATAAATCCCCCTGAAAAAAGTTTCTTCCAGAGGGGAATATTGAAATGACAAATACTGCTCCAGTGCCTTCTGATTTACTTTCCTTTCATAGCCTGGAAATGCAAGGATACTCTTAATTTCAGAAGCAAATACAAAGTGTCCATCTATTTCGGCATAGTACACAGGCTTAATTCCAAAGAAATCCCTTGCAAGCATCAAACTCTGCTCCTGTTCATTCCATACAGCAAACCCAAACATTCCCCTGAGCTTATCCAGTGCCTTCTCCCCATACTGCTGAATAGTATTTATCAGAACCTCCGTGTCAGAATGAGTACAGAAAGAAATGCCGAAAGCCTCAAGTTCTGCCCGCAGTTCCTTATAATCATAGATTTCTCCATTAAAAACAATATGAAGGTTTCCGTCCGCACTTTCCATAGGCTGCTGCCCATCTTCTAAATCAATAATACTAAGTCTTCGAAAGCCCAGCGTGATCTTCTCCCTGCAAAAAGAGCCCTCACTATCCGGACCCCTATGCTCAATGGCTTTCATCATCCTTTCAATTACTGTCTTCTGATCCTGTCTGTAACCTGTAAATCCACAGATTCCGCACATTTTATCCTCCGTATCTATTTGATGTAGTTTATACGCTGCAGCAACTTTTTTACCACAATTGAATCCCACATGGTCACATCGTAATCATAGTGGTCTGTGAGTCTGCGCCTCAGCTTGTGTTCTCCCTGTTTTTCTACAGATGTAGAAATCTTTTCTAATTCTACATCTATAGAATCAAAAAGTCAATCTTATTTTCTGCAATTGTAGAATCTATGTCATATATTTGATTACCCGTCATGACATACCCCAATGACTCAGTTCTTACAGATTTTCAAACGGTGTGAATGCCTCACTGCTGATAAAATGAAAAGCCGGAAAAACGGTCTTTTGTTACAGAGCCATTTTTCCGACTGTATGGTTACCTATATTTAGTCAACTACCCATTACCTAAAGGTAATGGGCTTGGCAGACTTAGCCAAAAAGAACCGATATCAGTCTTGCAAAGACCTTGTATCGGTTCTTTTTGTATTTTCTCATTATCTAATTATGGGAGGATTTTTCTGTATCACCGAAAAAACTTTTATCCCCGCACTTCAAGCCACTGGTCAATGTTCCCAAAATGTACCGCCTGCAGGTTATCTACATCAACCAGTTGCGGGAAGCTGTTTCTGATGATCAGGACACCGTTTTCCTTATCCTGTTTTTCTCCACCGCCAGCGATGCCTCCCATGGTCCTATCAAGTGTTAAAACCGTTCCATCTTTATAACGCACCTGGTCAATACTAGTTCTGGCATAAAGATCCATGCCATAGTCCGTACCTGCGTACTCAAACTTGTTTTTCTCATCTTCATACACCTTCATAGCTTCATCATAATCAAGATATAATGACCATAAAAGGGGCGTTACTTCCATTTTTTTCACTGTGATTTCATAACCTCCAAAATCACATTTCCGGTTCACTTCCAGAGTTGTCGGAGGCTTTACTGCACCCAGAGTCCATTTAAAATTCCATGTTCCATCTGTAATAACAGTCGTATCATAATCTCCTTCCTCCGTAAGATTCTTTAATGTGATTTCTACTGTTTTATTACTCAGATCATAATCACCGTCATAAGATATACAGGCGTTAAAATATTTAAGATGTGCAGAATTTTGATCTGTTTTCAGTAACACATCCTGTCCTACCCCAGTATTGAAACTTCCAAATCTGTTATCGTCCACTGCATATACTTCTTTTCCATCGATCTTAAAATGTGTCATCTCCTCAAAAGAAGTATGATCAGTCATAGAAATACTGTCATCTGTTTTCACTTCAAAAAAAGCATACAGGAATCCCTGATCCTGAATAGAATCTGTCAGGGTAACCGTCACACCATTTTGTGTTACAGACTGGTCTATATTCTGAATATAAGTTGATTCCTGCAGTGTCTCCTGCTGTTCCTCCGATGGATCCAGTCTTTTCACCAGGTAATCATTCCATTTAAAGAACTCTTTTGCAGCCACAGTAACAGCCATACCAGTACAGATTACTGCTGCTGCAATCAATAATCGTCCACTGATTTTTTTTCTTTTGTATTTTTTATCAACTGAATCCGCCTGTTCAATCTGTTTTAGTGTATCTTCAAATTTATTATGAAAATCCTGTGGTACTTCCGGTGCGATATTATTCCATTTCTTCTCTAACATGACATTTTCCCCTTTCCTGTTATTCTCTTTAATTGCTTGCTGTTTTTCCCAGTTGCCGTTCTTTTCTCTTCTTCGGATAACTGCACCTTCAAAAACTCTCTTGCACGTGAAAGTCTGCTTTTGATCGTTCCTTCCGGAATATCCAGAGCCTCACTAATCTCTTTCAATGAAAATCCTTCTAAATAATACAATGTTACCAAAACCCTCAGATCCTCCGGAAGTTCCATAATCGCCATATACAGATGACTGTATCTGTCCTCCTCAGTCATTTTCATATTGTCCATATATTCTTCATATGGAATAACATTTTTTCTTTTCCGAAGAATCCCTTTGCATTCATTAATCAATATCCTTGTGATCCATGTTCGGAAATATTTTTCTTTCTTTAAAGTGGGAAGTTTTTCATATGCCTTAAGAATTGTTTCCTGCACAGCATCCCCACAATCAGAGTCATTCTTCAGAATGGACTTCGATATATGATACAGCATGGCTTCTGCATCCCGAACCTCCTTAATAAATACATCTTTTGTCATAACTTTGTCTTCTCCTTTTGTCCAGCTGGATTACTACTCATGTTTACTTTTACACTAATTAGATGCATCGGAAAGGAAATCGGTTCTCATAAAAGTATTTTTTTCCGTTGCCTCTTCCATTGCCAACGAAATATCCACTTTTTTTAATCTCTGTTCTGTTTGTGTTTGTATTTTTTATGTAATTCCGTAATATATTCCTCAAGCTTCTCTTTGTCTTGCTCTTCACAGGCAACAAAAACAAAACACTGCTTAGATCGATCCGATATGCTTTTACTGTTTTCTCACCCAGTTTCTCTGTATATGTGCAATAATTCCAGAAACGGTGCTAATTTATCCGGTAGTTTCATTTTTACTCTCTTACGTTTTTACATTCTCCGTATTATACTACCATTTCACCAGAATATTTTCAGAAATTTTACAAACAAAAAGATGGACATAAGCAAGATCATACATGACAGAATCACTCCTTGCATTGCCAATCAAATCCGGATTCGGATATTCATCAACAATGGATACCAGGTTGTGTTTTGTATATCAGCTGTCACAAGGGATGATGACATGATCTTTGCTGTGAAATTCAGGTATAACCTGCCGGATCATGGAGGCTGCCAGTTCCAGTTTAGACTCTTTTTTCTGCCACATACGATAACCAAGAGGAACGGAAAGATGAGATACTTTATCTCCATTCCAGACAGGTACGAAGAGCATGACTCTCACAAAGCAGTGTTGATTCAGATAGTTGGAACCGTTGTGTGCGGCTCAGTATAGATAATATCAGCAGAAATAAGGTATCTGCTGTCGGAACAGAAAAAGTTTCAAAATAGATCAAAAAATATTGCTGAAGTCTACCTATCAGTGTTTTTTCGCTGTATAATGTTTTTGCCGTACAGGGTCACTTTCCTTTGTAATGTTTTATACCAAATTCATTATGCATCAGGAAATCCTGTACGATATTTTTTTATAAAAAAGTTGTAAAGTGGTGCATCAATATCATAATTTTCTAAAATTGAAACTTTTTGCTCTTTGACAGGATATATAAGAATGTAAAGGTTAAAAGCTTTTAATTTTTGAAAATATTAAAAAGAAAGTAGGATTGATATGACAGATGAAGCAGAACTTTTGCAGCGTCTCAGGAACAGAGAAAAAAATTCAATAGATGAAGCAATCCGAATTTATACGCCGTATTTGAGTACTGTTTTGTATCATATGGCCGGCAATTCACTGCCGAAAGAGGATATTGAAGAAATTGTGGCAGATGTGTTTGTTGTACTTTGGAAGAATACCGGGAGGATAGATTTACAGAAAGGTACATTACGGTCATATCTTGCTACTATTGCCCGGAATTTTGCTCTGAAACGGATAAACAGAAAGCTGGATCATACATCTCTTGAAGATATTGAACTGTCAGATGGCAAAAATTTCATGGAAGAGAATTTTCACAATAATTATGTATGGGAAACAGTTATGAGCCTTGGCGAACCTGACAGCGAGATTTTTGTAAGGCGGTATAAATTTGATGAAAAAATCAAGGATATTTCAAAAGCAATGGGACTTAATATTTCTACAGTTAAGACCAGACTTTCAAGAGGAAAAAGAAAACTCAGAAAAATGTTATCGGATGCGGAGGAAAAATTATGAGAAGAAAAAATTTGCTTAAAGAATTGGGAATACAAAAACAGGCAGATACTTCCTGTAATGCTCTTGATATTGATACAGAGAATGTCAGACAGAGAGTTTATGCAAAACTTGACTTCGCAGATACAGAAAGGAAGCAAACGACTATGAGATCAAAAAAGAAAATATTACCTTTGTTGATAGCTGCAACACTTACAATTGGAGTTACTGCTGTGGCAGCAACAGGAAAGATTTCAATGTGGACAGGTTCATCTGCATCACGTGCTGATTATACATCTCTTCCAACGTCAGAACAGATTACAAAGGATGTTGGGTATAGACCGGTATTGATTGATACCTTTGAGAACGGGTACTGCTTCAAAGAGGGCAATATTATAAAAAACAGTTTTAAGGATGGCAATGCAAATGTAATTGAGAATTTTAAATCTGTGTCCTTTGATTATCAGAAGAATGGAGATGTTGTATTGTTTGAACAGCAGAAATTTAACTCAAAACTTACTCCGTCAGGTGATATTATTGCCACTGTAAATGAAACAAATTTGTATTATGTACATTATATAAATAAAGTGGTATCAGATGATTACGAATTGACAGAACAAGATAAAAAAGACCAGTCCAGTGGAAAAGTTGTATTCAGTTATGATGACAGTGCTTCTCAGATTGAAGTCAGTCAAGTTCAAAGCGTTAACTGGAATAAGGATGGCATCCAGTATGATTTGCTGCAAATAGATGGAAAATTATCTGTCGGAGAACTTGCAGATATGGCGAGAGAGGTTATTAATAACAGAAGATAAAGAAAAAAAGATGGTGAATTCAGTTCGGTTCACCATCTTTTTGTAACTGTTGTGGAAATACCTGTATCGCAGCTGATGCATAATATGTTATAATTTACAGATAGTGTAGCTGTCCAGAACTTTTATAGTTACGGTAAATGTAAAATATCTGTCAGGAAAAAGTCTATGACTGCAAATATGCTGGAATTTCTAAGCCGCAGTACCTCTTTAATATCGTGTTTTTAAATACTGGTCATTTTAATCTTATTCAAACGCTCCAGGTTACTCTGACCATGACATCGTATAATAAAAAATGGCGAGATGCTTATCGTAACACCCCGCCAAACATCCAATTACACAACATTTGAATAATCAGATTCTGTTCAATCTTTTATACTGTCAACAATTCAGCATTTTTTATGATATCTTTTATCTTTTTTTCGTCCATTTCAGCTACATCCGCGATCTGAGCAGCTGTATAACCTTTGTTGTACATTTTCATAATCATTTCCCGTTTACCCATCTCAATTCCGGTTTCAATTCCAGTCTCTTTAATTTTCTGGCTCAAATTACACATAATACTCACATCCTCTCTGAAATCCTTTTCCATTGGAATCTCATATTCATTTCCAATGATATCCAGTTTTTCGTTTGCTGTTAAATCCTGAGATAACAATGCTCCCAGTAATCTATGTAATTCATATTTCTCCTCATGCTTCGGAAGTTCTTTGGCAAGTCCGATCATTACGATATTAACCAAGTCCAGTTTACCTTTCCATGCATGGGAATTTACAATACTATCTTTCACCAGGTGAATGTGTTCCAGACTATTTTCCGGCATATTCATACAAACCCAGATGGAATAAACTCGCTTGATATCATTATAATTTGAATTTGAAAAATCTCTTTCCTTTTGTGAGGAAATCATACGGCTTACATAAAAGATTGCCCGATTCAATATATCATACCCATTTGGTTCGTCCTTTTGAGCTTCCACATTGATAATAATCTGCGACAATCCATCCCTCATCCTGACATAGAATATAATGTCGAATCGTATCATTCCCTCATGAAGTTCCGGATTTTCAGAATTAAGACCAACCACACGAGATCCATCATTTTTAATAACAGCATTAGTAAGACCAGTTTCTATCGGAACAGTGTTAATAAATGGTTCGCCTTCAATGTAAGAAACCACCTCTTTCGGATCCATTCCTGCAAATTCATCAACAGTCTTTACTAATATATGGGCCAGGATACTTTTCTGGCCAAGTAATCGTTTCGCACTTTCATCATATTGTGCGTCTTTATCTGTCGTAAGAATCGTATTTTTGATTTCTGTATTCAAAGTCTTTCTCCTTTTCTACAGCACTTTTAAAACTATTCTTCGGCTATATATTATTATACTCTAAATCTGCATTTTCAACAACATCCAATTACCTATAGATTTTGTGAATATCCACTTTAGGTTCTAATACGTAAAAATCTTTTATAATATAAACAGTATCTCCTTGCTTACATCATAAAAGATTTTTTCCAATGGTCCATATTAATTTTAATCATTTACTGTCCCAAAATAGATAATTGCAAATTTTCGGTGACATTGCCATTGATTACTTACCTCTTTATCTTAAAGCGGATCTTATTTATTTTATTAGTACAATAAAATTGAGGCATTCCACACGTAATGATATGACGTAAAAAAGCATCTGACCTGCCCTTCCCATTCATGGCAGCAAGTCTGTGTTTGAAGTGCAACCAGAAATTGAAAAAAATAACCTGAAGATATAGACTATACTCACACAAAACCAAAAACCGAATAATTTTTATTACAAAACTTTATGATTTCATGGTATACTTATGAAAAACAGATATGAAGAAGGAATGAGTGATTATGAGATACAAAGACGAGATAAGGATCGGGGTCATGGCGGCATGCTTCTGCTGTGTGATGGTTCTGATCTACGCAGCCGTCCCCAAGGATGTCAGTATCCTTAAGGCACGCAGCACCAGTACATTTAAGGAGGCGCCGGAAACTGCTGCCGAGGCACAGGCACAAGCAGAGTCTGACGCCGAGGATGCCGGATTTACTATCTATTCCCAGGATAGCAATTATGACTACGATACTTCTTCGGATACCGCTGCTTCTGACAGCACTCAGGATACCACCACTACGGATCCTGCCCCGGACACGACAGACACTTCCCAGTCTTCGGATCCGTCTTACGACAGCACTGCTTCCGGTGACTATGCCAACGAGGACAGTGATTCCGGTGATTATGATACTTCCGATCAGATCACATATCCGACAGAAGATTCTACTGATGGCACGCAGGATACCGATACTTCCGGAGATGCTTCCGGTGATACTCAGATTGATTATGATACCGGTGGTTCGGATTCCGATTCTGAGCTTTTTAATGAAAATCTGGTCCAGGAAGAAACTTATTATTAAGCTTTCCGCAGACGTAAAAATGGCAGATATGATTTCTATAAAGAGAAACATATCTGCCATTTCTTTATCTTATTAAATTTTCTGGATCAAACACCGCACTGTCACTGCCAAACAGTTCCATCACGGCACTTTCATATACCACGCATTTCTCGCTCTTTTTGATCTTTTTGAGATATTTCTTGTTGTCCGAAAACAGTGGTGCCATATAAAACCAGAGTTCTTTCATCTTGAAGAGCACGTTCCGGTCTCCGGAAACCTCCTCGCGGTAAGTATGATATACCAGATCGTGAAATTTCCGAAATTCTGACTTCGTAAGTTTTTCTCCACCACGAAGTTCTCTTGCAAGAGCCGGATCTGCCAGCACTCCCCGGCCTGTCATAACAGCTCCCAGCTCCGGGAATTTCTCACGGATTCTCCGATAATCTTCTACACAAAAAATATCCCCATTATAACAGACCGGATTTCTGCTTTGGACAAAGGCTTCTGCAAAGGCAGAAAGATTTGGCGTGTTTTTGTAAAAATCCTTCTGTATCCTTGGATGGATGATCAGTTCTTCCAGCGGAAACTTATTATATACTTTCATCAGTTCAGAAAATTCCGAGGCATCCTCCATTCCCAGGCGGGTTTTTACCGAAATCTTCATATCGCACTTCTCAAAAACAGTATCCAGGAATCGTTCCAGTTCTTCTGGATCTTCGAGAAAGCCCGCGCCGCAGCCCTTGGTCACAACCGTTTTCGATGGACACCCTAAGTTCAGATTGACTTCCCTGTAACCATATCCCTTAAGAAGCTCCACTGTGCGGATAAAATCCTCTGCCTTTCTTGTAAGGATCTGCGGAACAGCATACATTCCCTTATTATTCTCCGGCAGCAGGTCTTTCTTTTCTCTCCCGCTTAAGTTCAGATTCTGTTTCGCACGGATAAATGGAATGAAATATTTGTCAAAGCCATCGAAGCAGGTAAAAAGAGCCTTTCGATATACATAATTTGTAATCCCCTCTAACGGGGCAAGATAAATCTTCATTCGTTCTCTTCCAGGGTTCCCAGATAATAGAAACCTTTGCATTCATCAAGATGTACTTTGACATATTTGCCAAGAAGGGATTCATTTCCTGCAAAATGTACCAGAAGATTATACTGGGTTCTTCCGGTGAAAATTCCCTTTTCCTTACTTTCTTCTTCTACAAGGACTTCCTGCACACTTCCCTCGAATCTGGAGGAACGTTTGCGTCCTTCGTTCTGTACCAGTGCCAGAAGACGGTTAAATCTTTCTTTTGCCACGTCCTGCGGTACCTGATTCTCCATAGCTGCCGCCGGTGTATCACTTCGTTTGGAATACAGGAAGGTAAAGGCTGTGTCATATCCACATTTTGCGACAACGTCCAGAGTTTCCTGGAAATCTTCTTCTGTTTCACCAGGGAAACCGACAATGATATCCGTAGTCAGAGAGATATCCGGGATTGCTGTGCGGATCCGCTCTACCAGATCCAGATACTTCTCTTTGTCATAGCGGCGGTTCATTACCTTCAGAACACGGCTGCTGCCGGACTGGAGCGGAAGATGAAGGTGATGACAGATTTTTTTGCTCTTAGCCATGGTTTCAATCAGCTCATCGGAGAGATCCTTCGGATGAGAGGTCATAAAGCGGATTCTCTTAAGACCTTCAATATCCTCCAGCATTTCCAGAAGCTGTGCAAATGTAACCGGATTTTCCAGAGTCTTTCCATAAGAGTTTACGTTCTGACCAAGGAGCATAACCTCAGAGACACCATCTGCTGCCAGACGCTTTACTTCTTTAATGATAGCCTCCGGCTCGCGGCTTCGTTCACGTCCGCGGACATACGGCACAATACAGTAGCTGCAGAAGTTGTTGCATCCAAACATGATATTAACACCGGATTTAAAGGTATAATTTCGTTCTGTAGGAAGGTCTTCCACGATCTGGTCTGTTCCCTCCCAGATATCTACAATCTGCTGTTCAGACTGCTGCATCTCATAAAAGAGCTCAGCAAATTTAAAAATGTTGTGCGTACCAAAAACAAGGTTTACAAATGGATAGGTCTTCCTGATCTTCTCCACAACATGTGGCTCCTGCATCATGCAGCCAAAAAGCACAATCTGCATATCCGGGTTCTTGTCCTTCAGGCTGTGAAGATGTCCGAGTCTTCCATAAACCTTAAGGTTTGCATTCTCACGTACCGTACAGGTATTGTAGATCACCACATCGGCATCCTCGCTATCCTGTCTGTGATATCCGATCTCGTCCATGATACCGGCCACAACCTCAGACTGTTTCTCGTTCATCTGACATCCGAAGGTGGTCAGACAATAAGTAAGAGGGCGTCCAAGTGTGTTGGATTTCTGTGCACTAAGAGTCTGTGCCAGTTCGATAAAAGAATTCTGGCGTGCAGTTTCTTCGGCAGTCATTGTATTTGTTTTCTGTGATTCTTTTGTCATTTGATAACTCCTTATCCATATACAGGTCTTACACCGGTTCGACCTGAATGTATTCTGTTTATGCATCTGCAATTCTTGTTAAAACTGTTCGTAACTATTCAGAAGGTGGCATTTTTCCTTATAACTGTGAAGATACTGAACAGTTATCTGTATTTTACAAAAAAATCGGAATATGTGCAAGCGTTATATCAAAGAGAAAACAGGTACTCAAGCGGAAGCGTATGGATCTTCCGGTACTCGTTCTGTCTCTGTTCTTCCTTATCCTCGCTTTCTTCTCTCAGTGTTTCGATACGAAACGATGGTTTGTGACAGATTTCTGCATAAAACTGCTCCGGTGAACCACTTCCCGGACGACCGGCAACAGAAAAATCTCCCTGTCCCGCCGGCAGATTGTCCATATAGTAGCTGCTGCATTTCTGCAGATGTCTGGCCAGACGATAGCTTTTCTGGTTCGCGGCAAAGGATCGGGACTGTTTAAAGTACAGAATGCGATTCCTGAAATGATTAAATGACAGAAGTCCGCTGCTTGGATATTCCTGAAAGATACGGATCAGTGCCTTTGTTTCATTTTCACTTGCAGGCTGCTGCATGACCTGTCTGCGCTGATAGTACTGCGTTGGAAAATTTTTGCGTAAATCTATCCCTCGTCCATTTCCCGTATATTCTTTCGCCGGAATTTCCTGCATTCGAAGCATCTGCCGATAGATCGGATTGCGGATCGCCTGAAAATCCCTTTCATAAATCTCATACCCATCCGGATTCAGAAGAGGGATGAAACACAGTCTCCACTTATCCAAAGCCTCCCTGACATCGTAGATTTCTTCTATCTTCCATCCGCTTTCCCAGGCTTTGGTATATTCCTGGATCATCCGAATCAGAAACTTCGGTGTCTGCCTGTCCGGGCCGGTAAGCCCCGAAAGACAAAAAATACAGCTATTTCCTTTTCCAAGTTCTATCATGGGGATCATTCTTTCATCGTGACTCTTTCCGATGATCCGAAACTGTGCGATCTGGCGGTAACGCTGAGACATCTCCCACATTTCATAATAAAGATCTTCATATGTACAGGAACGTGTATCTGGCATAATCTTTTCCCTCCATTTCTTGTAAAAAAACTTTATCCAGAATCATGTATCTGCCCTGTATTAATATATGAAAAGAGGCAGGTCAAAAGAACCTGCCTCCAAAAAAATATTCAGTTTTGTACATTATCAGATATCTTTTTTACGTTTACGGATCAGGATATAGCCTCCTGCCAGCAGTGAGAGTGCTGCCAGTGCCACCATGGCTCCGATCGGAGATTCATCGAGAGTAGAAACCGCGGACTTGGAACTGGAGCCGCCATCCTTCTCTGATGCTGCTTCCGTTGCAGTCAGCTCGGCATCTGTCTCATTACCACTGCCGCTTCCGTCTCCGCCTCCACCAGAACCATTATCGCCTGCAGCTCCGGTCGGAGTTACTGTAAGATCCTCCGGAGAAAGCTTCTGTGAACTGAACTGTGTCTTCACAGACTCGATCACATCTGTATCCTGCCATTCTGATCCATTGTAAATCTGTTTCTTGAAGAATACATAGATGTTGTAAGTCTTGGCATCTGCAATGCCCTTCGGGGAACCGATCCTGAATGTGGTATTCTTTTCACCTGATTTCGTAGGATTCTCTGAAAGACTCCAGTACATCGGAATCCATCTCTCATCCCCGGAAACATATGGCTTCTCGTCATTCTGTCCTGCACCTGTTACGCTGAATTCATAGAAGGTGCCAGGAGTGAATTTCAGTGGATTCTCCAGACCTGTGATCGTACTCTGAGTAACCGCATAGGTACGTGCCGGACGAGTAGATGTAGTTGCCGCGGCCGGACGTTTCTTCTTAAAGGATGCGGTATTTAATTTAAAAATGCTCATCTTGGCCTTGCCGGAATCAGGTTTCGCACAGACAACCAGCCAGGTATCTGCCTCCGGAACATTCTCTGCCTTAACGGTAAAACTTGTGTTTGCTTTCGCTACGTTTGTGGCACGACTTGCATCATACATGTTCTGGATCACCTTTGTATCAGTGCCTGCGTCTACAAAGAAGTAATACCATTTACAGTGCTGTGTGGTAGACATCTGCAGAGAAACTGTTGTATGATCTGTCCATTTCAGTGAACCGCTCTTATACTTCAAGAAAGAAGGTGTCTTGGTTGGGGTCACTGTCGGCTTCGTTGTCGGTTTTGCTGTCGTAGTCGGCTTAACAGACGGACTTACCGACGGGCTCACGGATGGACTCACGGACGGCTCTGTTGCTTTCTTTTTAAGTGTTGCTTTGTTTGTCTCTGTATCTGGATTCAATATATATTCCTCTGTCTCATAACTGAATTGTCCTGTCACAGCTTTAAAATCTGCAACTGTCACATTCTCTGCCACGGCAAGTACCTCTGTCCCCTCTGCCGCGCTGGCATGGGTGAAAGAAATATTAGAACCAGTAAGTTCATCTGTGATAACAAACTCCGCTGTCCCATCCAGATATACATTTGCCTGTGCATCACCGATCTTATTATCCTTCACTGTGACAGTTCCCTGAACGCAAACAGCTGAATCACTGTAGACAGCACCCTTGGCACCGGTGTTTCCGGTGATCGTGCCGCCTGCCAGAACAATCTGTCCGCCTGTACAGTTGACAGCCGCACCGTCTGCACTGCTGGTGTTTCCGCTGAGCTCTACATTGGAAAATAATCCAAAGCTTCCACTGTCACTCACGTTGACGATAGAGCCATCTGCTGTCACCGCTGCCTCCGTAAATGCACCGCTGACTGTCAGGCTGCCTCCATCCTTTGTTTCAAATGACAGGGAGCTGTTCTCGCCGAATACCTTAAACATATCTCCGGTAAAGGAATCTGTCTCTCGGGCAATGGAGATATCTCCAACTGCACAGATGGAGATTTTCTTGCCAGATACGGTAACTGTGGATGATAAGGCGATCGGCTTGGAAACTTCGATCACTGTAGCAGATGACTCCGCTGTTGCGGCCTCTGCTGCATCTATCGCCTCCTGAAGGCTGTTATAGTATTTCGGTGTGACATTTCCATCTGCATCAACTTCATTGATCGCAATTCCGGTGTCGGTCTGCTCCTCAGCCGGTGCTTCAGTCGGTTCTTTGTTCTCCTCCGTTGTCTCAGCCGGGGTCTCTGTTTTCTTCTTCTCTTCCTGTGCAGGCTCGGCCGGTGCTTCTGCAGGATTGGACTCAGCTGGTGCTTCCGCCGGCTGCTCTGCAGGTGCCTCAGTCGGTTCTTTATTCTCCTCTGCTGGCTGTTCTTCTGCCGCAGATTCCTCTGTATTCTCACCAGCTCCAAGATCTCCTGCTTCTTCTGCCGCAGTATCTGCCGCCATTGCAGTAACCGGTACTCCTCCGGCTGCAAGTGCTCCGGCCAGGATCATTGCATATAACTGTTTACGTCTCAATTTAAATCCTCCCATGTGTCTTCATTTCACAATCACAAATATGTAAACTTCGTATTGTCGATTGTAAATAAATATGCAGCATCGTCAAAACGCTTCTTTTCAGTTAAAGTTTGTAATAATAAACTGTATTTCATTATACACACGCCTCTGTGAAATGTCAAATCAACGATGCCTGTTTCCGGTCATTATCGTTCGACCTTTTTTGCCTTTACTGTCGAATCTGGCCGTTTCCATAGATAATGTATTTGGTTGTTGTCAAAGCAAGGAGACCCATAGGACCTCTCGCATGAAGTTTCTGTGTACTGATCCCGATCTCAGCTCCATAACCAAATTCAAATCCGTCTGTGAATCTGGTAGAAGCGTTTACATATACTGCTGCCGCATCTACCTCATCCAGGAATTTCTGTGCATTCGTGTAATTCTCTGTGATGATTGCCTCAGAATGGCCTGTGTTATATTGATTGATATGTGCGATTGCTTCCTCTACATTATGCACAACCTTGATCGAAAGAATGTAATCCAGATATTCCGTTCCCCAGTCTTCCTCTGTCGCAGAAACCGCACCCGGCATCAGTTCTTTTGATTCCTTATCGGCACGCATTTCGACATGCTTTTCTTTCAGCTTCTCTGCAAGAACCGGAAGAAGTTTTTCTTTCACATTTTCATGAACCAGAAGAGATTCACAGGCATTGCATACACCTACTCTCTGCGTCTTGGCATTCATGATGATATTTACAGCCATCGTAAGATCTGCACTCTCATCTACATAAATGTGGCAGTTTCCGGTTCCGGTCTCGATCACCGGGATGGTGCTCTGGTTTACCACTGCCTTGATAAGCCCTCTTCCGCCTCTCGGGATCAGAACATCGACATATTCATTCATTTTCATGAATTCTGCTGCCGTTTCACGGGAGGTATCCTCAATAAGCTGGATGGCATCTTCTGTCACTCCATGAGAACGTAAGGTTTCTCTGATGCAGTCCACGATTGCCTCATTTGAATGAATTGCGTCACTGCCGCCTTTGAGAATTACAACATTTCCTGTCTTGAAACAAAGACCAAACGCATCTGCCGTAACATTCGGACGTGCCTCATAGATGATTCCAACAACACCAAGCGGAACTCTTTTCTGCCCGATCAGAAGACCGTTCGGGCGTTTTTTCATTCCTGTTACCTCACCGATCGGATCCTCCAGGGAAACGAGCTGGCGAAGTCCCTCTGCCATTCCCTCGATTCTTTCCTTTGTGAGGAGAAGACGATCCACCAGACCTTCCGGCATCTGATTCTCTCGTCCGTGTGCGACATCGACTGCATTGGCTTTAAGCAGCTGTTCGGTACACTCTACAAGATGCTCTGCCACAGCCTCAAGGACCTCATTCTTCTTGTTTGTTGTTATGTTTCGAAGCTCTGTCTCAGCTTTTTTGGCGTTTTTTCCAAGCTGCAGTAACCTTTCATTCATGGCCAAAACCTCCTTCGGAAATATGTCTTTTATTTTGTAAGTGAATAGATTGTATTTTCGGTAACGATAAGCTCTGGAGAAATATCCGTCGGTTCTGTCGGAACAGAGGGCAGAATCTGGAATTCAAAAGCCACAGCCACCCTCTTTATCATCGGATGCTTCTCAAGAAAACGGTCATAAAAGCCGCCTCCATAGCCTACCCTGTGGTTCTGCGGATCAAATGCCACTCCCGGCATGATCATCATGGCATCCTCCCACTGAACGATCTCACCGTGTGCAGGTTCCGGGATCCCGAAGTATCCCTTCTCAAGCTGTGCAAAATCCGTCAGCTTATAAAATACCATATCCTGTCCGACAACCTTCGGAACCGCTACTTCCTTTCCCTGCTTCCATGCTTCTTCGATCATAAAACCAGTCATAACCTCATGATTGTAATCCGCATAGGCAAGGATCCTCTGTGCATTTCGAAATTCAGGGAGTGCGGCCATTCTGGCTGCGATCTCACGGCTCCAGGTTTCCACCTGTTCATCGGTACATTCTTTTCGAAGCTTAAAAATCTGCTTTCTAATGAGTTTTTTTGTTTCCATATTTTTCACCTAAGTTTGTGACAGATCCATCGGATTCCTTAATGCTGATGTTATTGAGCTGTGCCTTCAGATTACCTTTGACCGCTGCAATATATTCCTTACGCAGTTCTGCCTGCTCAGCCTTTTCTTCTTCTGTAAGTCCTACACTCTTGGCCTTGTGTGCCAGAGTATTGATGCGGTCTATTTTTGTATTATCCATTCCCATTGTGGTATCTCCTTTTAAAGTAATCTGTAACTGTTCATTACCCTCGCAGTTCTGAATAGTTACAGTAATTTTTCGATGTAGTCGATCAGGAAAAATTCTTCCTTCTTATCACTGACAAACAGAGTTCCATAGTCACGGCCCTCCACGATCTTGTGGATGATGTGGAAATCCGCGCCATTTGCAATGACCATGTCCGCGCCTGCTGCCGTCGCGATCTCGGCAGCTGTAAGCTTCGTTGCCATTCCCCCTGTTCCGACTTTACTCTTCGGTCCTTTGCCCATGCTCAGAAGTTTCTCATCCAGCTTCTCTACCACATGAATAAATTCTGCATCCGGATTGCTGTTCGGATCATCTGTAAACAGTCCGTCAATATCGGAGAGCAGAATCAGAAGGTCTGCGCCGATCAGGCCTGTGATCACGGCTGACAGGGTATCATTGTCGCCAAAGGACTCCATCATCTCCAACTCATAGCTGGAAACAGAGTCGTTCTCGTTTACGATCGGGATCGCTCCGACGTTCAAAAGCTCTTCGAAGGTATTTCTGGCATTCCTGCGGTTCAGATTGTTGACCATGGTACTCTTGGTCATCAGTATCTGTGCTGCCACCTGATTATATTCTGCAAACAGCTTCTGGTAGATCATCATAAGCTTTGCCTGTCCAACAGCCGAACATGCCTGTTTCTGTTTAAGTTCTGCCGGCTTTCCATGAAATCCAAGTGCGGAAGCTCCTACTGCCACGGCTCCTGAAGTTACCAGTACTACATCCTTGCCCTGATTATGAAGATCACTTAATTCACGAACCAGCACTTCAAGCTTACGCAGATCCAGTTTGTTTGTCTCTTTGTGGATCAGAGAAGAGGAACCCACCTTCACCACAATACGTTTTTTATCCTTTAACATCTCACGGTAATTCATTGTTTCGTATCTCTCCAAGTATAATTTATTGTCGTATCCTTCGGCTTCCTGAGAAAGACAGATTATCTGGTGATCCCGAGATCATCCAGTGCTTTGGCCTGTTTCTGCTCCATTACGGCAGCCTCCTCGGGTGTCATATGATCGTATCCGAGAAGATGGAGCATGCTGTGTGCAAACAGGAAACTGAATTCACGTTCGATGCTGTGTCCATATTCCTGTGCCTGAGAATAAACTCTGTCTACAGAGATCATCACATCTCCAAGGAGCAGTTCATCGGTATCCAGATCAAAATATTCATCCTGATCATCGATCACCGAATAATCTGCCGGCTTCTCAAACGGGATCATCGGGAAAGAGAGCACATCTGTCGGCGAATCGATCAGGCGGAATTCTGCATTTACTTTGCGGATCTCTTCGTTATCTGTAATGACCAGGTTCACGCTGATCTCATACGGGCATTCCTCCAGCTCCAGAATGTGGGAAGCTATTTTTTCTGCAAGTTTCTCATAGGGTATTTCCAGTTTTCGTTCTGTTTCATACTCAATCTGAATGGTCATTTTTTCTTCTCCTCACTGCGTCTCGCCGTACTTCGTCTTACCGGCTTCTGCTTCTTTTCGTAATCATCGTAGGCCTGTACGATCTGCTGTACCAGCGGATGACGGACAACATCCTTACTGGTAAGCTGACAAAATCCTATATCATCTATTTTCTTAAGTACCTTGGCCGCAACATCAAGTCCGGACACAGCATCCCTTGGCAGGTCCTTCTGAGAGGCATCACCGGTTACGACTACCTTGGAACCAAAACCGATACGGGTCAGGAACATTTTCATCTGTGCCGGTGTTGTATTCTGTGCCTCATCCAGAATAATAAACGCATTATCCAGTGTACGTCCTCTCATATAAGCAAGCGGTGCAACCTCGATCAGCCCGCGCTCCATGTTTTTTGCAAAGCTGTCGGCTCCCATGATCTGATACAGAGCATCATACAAGGGACGAAGATATGGATCTACCTTGCTCTGAAGATCTCCCGGAAGAAATCCAAGCTTCTCCCCTGCCTCGATCGCCGGTCTGGTCAGAATGATCCGGCTGACCTCCTCATTGCGGAAGGCTGTTACCGCCATTGCCATCGCCAGATACGTCTTACCGGTTCCCGCCGGTCCGATTCCAAATACGATCATCTTCTTACGGATCTGCTCAACATATTCCTTCTGACCCAGTGTCTTGGGTTTGATCGGACGTCCCTGGATCGTGTTGCAGATAAAATCCTTATCTATCTCTGTAAGTACCTGATTTCTCGCTTCCATCGCAAGGGATAATGCATATGTCACATTCTGCCGGGTGATGGTGTTTCCCCTGCCCGCAAGCGTTACCAGTTCCTCTATCAGCTTCTTCGCCTGAGTTGCGCTTCCATCTGTACCCAGAATCTTGAGCATTCCGTCTCTGGATATCAGTGTCACATTCAATGTACGCTCGATCAGCTTCAGATGTTCGTCAAACTGGCCGAATACATTTCCTTCCAGATCTGCGGGTACCTGAGTGTGTAACTCAATAATGCTGTCAGTCATTCTCTGTTGTCCTTTCTTCGGGCTGCTCCCTTCTCTCAATGGGAACCTCCCTTCCGGTTTTTTCTATAATTTCCAAAGACCCTTTACTGATGCAGGTCTCATGGTCAACCTCTATTTTAACATTATTTGCAGATATTTGAACCCCTTTTTCCATTAATTTTTTCTCATAAGCCTGTAAAATCTCCCAGGAAAGAAGCTTTGCTTCCTGTTCCGTGTACTTTCTGGCAGTTTTTTTATATTCTTTCCGGATAATTTTTCCATAAGAAAGCGGCAGAAAAAAGCTCTCCGTCACCTGAAACGGGTGATATTCTATGGAACGCTCAAACCCTTTTTCTGCCTTCTCTCCAAAGGCCAGACACCAGTTTCCCAGCCGAAAAAAGACGCCTCTTTTCTCTTTTCCGGTAAAAACCTCTGCTTGGTATGCAAGCGGTACTTCATGATAATATGCCTGCTTATATTGAATATAGATATCCGCATCTGCCTTTACATACTGATACTGATAAACCTCCT
The DNA here is from genome assembly GCF_020538025.1 of Blautia sp. MSK17_66. NCBI lineage: Bacteria > Bacillati > Bacillota > Clostridia > Lachnospirales > Lachnospiraceae > Blautia > Blautia sp. MSK17_66. The sequence goes on along the minus strand of NZ_JAJBNQ010000003.1, from coordinate 121,964 downwards.
GGCTGTCGTTTTTTAATTCCAGCTCACCTGATACCAGGATATCCCCTTTTTTGCATACCTCTCCCACATGAAGAAGCGGTACACCTGCACGAGTGATCATCTTTACGATCTTTCCGTTTTTTTCCGCTGCCAGGCTGAAGGCGTTCTGCGTACTCTCTTCCTTCTTTTCACTCAGGATCCCCTCCCGGATCTCCAGACTCAGGCTGGTTCCCTCCATCTTTACCGAAACCCAGGTCATCTCCGGATATTCTTCCCTCAGTGCCTCGGCAAGCCTGCCACAGTTTACTTTTTTCCTTGAAATACCATGCACGACTCCCTGCTCTTCCAGAAAATCCAGGATTTCCTGTGTACTGCATCGGCGGTTTCCCTCGACATGAATATTCCAGATATGCCCCGATAAAAAAATAAAAAGACCGATCCACAGTAAAATACCAAGAAAAAAAGCCTTTCTCTTTTTACTTCTGTAAAAAAAGAAGGGCATTCCATGTTTTTCGACAATATGTATTCTGACCCGGGTCTTACGATGAAGCGGTCCAAGAAGGAAGAAATCTCTGATTGCAATGATCCCGGTAAGCTCTCCGTCAGGATGACGCAAAAGCTTTCTGACGCAGATGTTTCTTCCCTTGCAGAGATTCAGGAAACGCTCCGTCTGTTCTCCCCGTATCCGGATCTTGATATAACCCTTCCAAAAATAGATCAGTTTTTCCATAAACACCTCTACTGTTCCAGGATTATTTCTGATAAACTTCCCTGAATCTGCATTTCTTCCGGTGTGTAGCACAGGATCCGAAGTGATTTCCCATGAATGATCAGTTTCCCCGAAAACGTCAGAATCACCAGCTCCTGTGTCTCATAACGAAGAATACAGCGATAATTTTCTATTCTTATCCGGCTGTTCCCGGTGACAGTAAATACAGATTCCTTCAAAGCCAGATCCCTCGGAACCTCCAGCGCCTCTGCCAGATTTTCCTTCCACTGATGTTTCTTTTTCACAAAAATCTCCGGCTTTTCTTTTAAATATATGCCGGAGATTTCTGTTTAGAATCTTAACTTGTAACTGTGAGGATACTGAACAGTTATCTTAACTTTATGCAGGTTAGCGGAACAAAACCATGGAAAACCACAGAATTGTATTGCCTCCCAGATTATATTCCATCTGCTTCTGCTCTACGATCTCACTCACCACGACGCCATGGCTTTCCAGGCAGGGATGCATCCGCTCAGGATGTCTGCAGGGTTCTCCCTTCAGATAGGCACATTCCTTACAGATGTCGCAGGATTCGGTTGAAAGCGTGAAGGTACAAAAGCCTTCTCCCTTCAGATATTCAGCAACCTTCGTAGTCAGTTCTTCATGAGCATCCCTTGTCGCAAGCATTTCTTCCATATTCATAAGATCAGAAACTTCCGCAACACTGGAAAAAAAGACGGCCCGGTCATAACTGTGGATGCGGGCCTCGCACTCTTTGAGTGTACCAACCGCAGGCGGACAGGCCCAGGTTGTCCCATATCGTTCACACTCCTGCTTGCAGACGATCCTCACCCGCTCTGCCACAGACAGTTCTTTGGTGTCCAGAAGGCGATATTCATAAATCGGATATTCTGCTATAAAATCTTCAAATTTCTCAGTATTTAATTCTGCCGCCATCGGACATCTCCTCCTGTTAATCCAGAATGATCAGTGCCATGAAAACAAGGTCTTCATCGCCGCTGTTTGTCAGTCCGTGGCCTTTGCCGTCCGGTGTAAAGGTAACGTCTCCGGCACTTACCATGCGGAGAGTTCCATTATCACTGTAAATTCCCTTACCAGAAAGGATATAATAAGTCTCGCTTTCGTTATGATGCTCATGATATCCAAGAGAACATCCCGGTTCCAGCGTAACCTCTGCATACATTTTGCATTTACCGTTTAACTGTTTCTCGTCCAGAAGACGTTTGATCAGCACATGTCCTGTACCGCCTGCCATGTTTTCTACGCGTTCTGCTGTCATAATGTTTCCTCCTCTTGTAGATAGAATTTTGATCCGTAACTGTGATAGTACTGAACAGTTACAGATTATTTATGATAAGGCTCGTGGTTCAGAATCCGGTATCCCCGGTAGATCTGTTCCAGGAGTATCATCTGCATTAACTGATGCGGAAAAGTCATCTTTGAAAAGCTCAGCTTAAAATCAGCACGTCTGAGCACCTGATCCCCAAGTCCAAGAGAACCTCCGATCACAAAAGCGATCGAACTCTTTCCTTCCACGCCAAGCTGACCGATCTTTTGTGACAGCTGCACAGAATCCAGCATCTTGCCATCAATTGCAAGTGCGATCACATAATCCTGATCGCGTATGTGTTTCATCAGCCGCTCAGCTTCCGTTGCCTTGATCTGCTCGTTCAGTGCATCAGAAGCTTTATCCGGTGTCTTTTCGTCCGGTACCTGACAGAATGTAAGCTTACAGTACCGTCCAAGACGCTTTGCATACTCCGCAATCCCGTCATTTAAATATTTTTCTTTGATCTTTCCAACTGTTAAAATTCGGATTTCCATTATACGTTGTGTTCCTCTATATAAGTCTCAAATTCTTCCATTGACATCAGTACCTTACGCGGCTTTGTGCCTTCCTCCGGCCCGACCACTCCGGCATCCGAAAGCTGATCCATGATCCTTGCAGCCCGGTTAAAGCCTATCTTGAACATTCGCTGAAGCATGCCGATCGAAGCTTTCTCCTTCTCAATGATAAATTTACCTGCATCTACAAAATATACGTCATTTGCGTCACTGCCGCCGGAAGAACCTCCCGACAGGCTGATCGTGTTTACCTGCTGTTCGATCTGCGTGTTATAACTCACCTTGGGATTCTTATCTGCAAGAAATTCCACAATGCCACTTACCTCCTCATCAGAGACAAAAGCACCCTGCAGTCTCGCCGGCTTCTGATATCCCTGCGGATAAAACAGCATATCACCCTTTCCGAGAAGCTTCTCGGCACCGTTCATATCCAGAATTGTCCGGGAATCGACTCCTGACGAAACCGAAAATGCGATTCGGGAAGGCATATTTGCCTTGATAAGACCTGTGATGACATTGACAGAAGGTCTCTGCGTTGCAATGATCAGATGGATTCCCGCCGCACGTGCAAGCTGTGCCAGACGGCAGATTGCATCTTCCACCTCACCCGGTGCGACCATCATAAGGTCTGCAAGCTCATCGACGATGATCACGATCTGAGGCATTGGTTTCTTCGGTTCCGCTCCCTCCGGAACCTCCATCTTCGCGATCTTGCGATTATATTCTCCAAGATTCCGGACTCCGTATTCCGCAAATGTATTATATCGGCCCATCATCTCAGATACTGCCCAGTTTAAGGCGCCTGCTGCCTTCTTCGGATCTGTGACAACTGGAATAAACAGATGCGGGATTCCGTTATAGACACTCAGCTCGACCACCTTGGGGTCGATCATGATCAGTTTCACCTCATCCGGTGATGCCTTGTAGAGAATACTGATGATCAGAGTATTGATGCACACCGACTTACCGGAGCCCGTGGCACCCGCGATCAGAAGATGCGGCATCTTGGCGATATCTGTCACCACCGGCTTGCCCGCAATGTCCTTACCTACGGCAAAGGACAGCTTTGATTTTGCCGTCTGGAATTCCTGTGACTGCAGGATCTCCCTGAGCATGACCGCATGATTTTCTTTATTCGGAACTTCGATCCCCACAGCTGCCTTGCCCGGGATCGGGGCCTCAATACGAATATCCGGCGTTGCCAGATTCAGCTTGATATCATCTGCCAGATTTACGATCTTACTTACCTTAACACCCATCTCCGGCTGCAATTCATAACGGGTGACCGTCGGACCGCAGCTTACATTTGTGATCGTGACATTTACCCCGAAATTATGCAGGGTTTCCTGCAGTTTCTTTGCAGTCCTGCGAAGATGCTCATCGGAATCTCCCTGGGATCTGCCATCTCCCCGTTTAAGGAGCTTAAGCGGCGGATAATGGTATTCCACCGGCACTTCCTCGGCCTGGGAGGTGATCTCCTTCTGAATGTTGGTGATGCCGCTCTGAATCTCCTCCTTTGAGGATTTCGGATTTTTCTTCTGCGATGCCGGAGATGATTCCTCAGCTTCTTTCCCGGCAGTCTGTGCTTCTTCTCTTGGTTCAGGGCAGACTTCATTTCTTAACTGCTCCTGCCAGTCCGCGTCCTCATAGGCATCCTCCGCATCATCTGCAGGTGCCACTTCTGTTCTGTCCGTTGGTGCTTCGTTTGTTTCCTTTACAGGTATCTCTTCCACTTCCTGCGGCAGATTCTCTTCTTCAGTCTCTGCTCTGGCAAACACAGGGAAAGAAGGCTTCTCTTCTTCCTCCTGCACAGGAACATCAGGTGTTTCCGCACGATGTATCTTAAATTCGACCTGTCCCTGACTGCTCTCTTCCATCTCCACTCTTTCTTCCGAAGATGCAGCTTCCTCGGCCGGAACCGGTTTCATCTCCCGCTCAGCAGACGGAGGTGTCAGTTTCGTTCCCGCCAGAAATTCCTGTTTCTCAGGCTCCGTCTCCTCTTCTTCGGCAAGTGCCTCCTCCAGCTCTTTCATTCTCTCTGCACGCCGCTGTTCCCTGCGCATCCTGCGCTCCTGCTGGCGGAGTTCTTTCTTGAGGTCACGCTCCGGCTGACCTTCCATATATAGTGCATGTCTGTCTCTGGCCATCGCACAGACAGCATCCCAGACACGGAAAATAAAACCAAAAAAAGATTTCTGCGTGATCAGTATCAGTGTGATCAGCAGAACCAGTAAAATGATCACACAGCCACCGACGGTACCAAAGGCAGACGTCGTTGAAATGCAGATCGCACCTCCGATCACACCACCGCCTGTATGATAACTGGAAGAAATCCTGTAATATTCAGCAAATGTCGTCTCCGCCATATAGCCTTCTGTCAGAAGCTGGACCAGTCCGCACAGAAAAATCCAGAATACCAGTCCTGCCAGAAGCTTCTTGTATGCAAGCGGATTCTTTCTGTTGGATATAAAAAACACTGCACATCCAAAAAGCAGCACCGGGAAAAGATAGGCCAGAAGTCCCATGATCCCGAATGAAGCCTGGCTGATGCTGCCTCCGACAGTTCCTCCCATACCCAGGTTGCTGATGATAAGAATTATTGAAGCGGCAAAGAAAATCCATAAAATAATCTCTGTCTGGAATCCACTGGCAACTCCCTGGTCTTTTGCAGTTCTCTTCCTGGTGTTCTTTTTCTTGGAAGTAGTCTTGGCGGTTCCTCTTCTGTTGTTCTGTTTCTTTGCTGCCATTTAGGGCACCCTCCTACTAAAATTTCAGTCAAAGTAACTGTTCATTACCTTCACAGTTACGAGTCAAAATGCCTCGCGGGATACTACCTTATGAATAGTTACCAATCAAAGCATATGATTTATGATCAGCGTTACAAGACCGATCACAAAACAATAAATCGCAAATACGCGAAATCTTCCCTTATGGACAAGTTTCAGACAATAACGGATCACCAAAAACGCAGTTACCCCTGAAACGATCATTCCTAACACATAGGCAAATCCAAGTCCCACTGTCATGGCAGGTGAACCAAACTGTCCAAGCTCCATGATCAGTGATCCGATAATTGCCGGGATTGACAAAATATAAGAATACTTCACTGCAAACGTGCGGCTGAAGCCACTCATCAGACCGGCACTGATCGTAAGACCACTTCTGGAAAGTCCCGGAAATACGGAAATACCCTGGCAGAGTCCGATCCACATCGCATCCGAAAGATTCGCATCCTTAGCGGCCTTGGTTCCTCCGGTCCGTGCAAGGTCGATCACAAGAAGAACGATTCCTGTGACAAGCAGTCCGACACTTGGGATCAGTACAGAGTCCGCCGCCAGAACGACCAGCCTTCTTGCCGTGTAACCGAGAAGAGCGGTCGGGATCATGGAAACAAGAAGAAGTACAGCAAACTTACGATAGGTGTTGCTGATAATCCTCGCATAATGAAGCTGCTTCCCCGTCCTCCTGTTATGTATATAGAGATGGGCGTTTCCCACAATGTCCAGGATCATATCCAGGATCTCATATAGAATATGGCGGATATCCTTCTGAAAAGTCATAAATACCGCACCCAGAGTCCCCAAATGCAGCATTGCCTCCAGAAGGACTCCCGCATCATGATCCATTCCAAAAAAATTCTCCAGAATGCACAGATGCCCAAAACTGCTCACCGGAACAAATTCTGTGATCCCCTGTACAATCGCTAATAAAATAATATATAAGACTGTCATACCTTTTTCCTTTTCCTTTAATACTACATACTGCTGCGTCCGCTACGGTTCACTCCGTTCACAGCAGTCTGCGTCCTTATAACAGCTATCAGTTCAGGTCAGTATAACATATTTCAGTTCAAGTTACAAGTTGCCAAACATTTGTTTGTGAAAATGTCCAGAGTTTTCAGAAAAAAAGATTCCCTGCCGGCTCATTTAAGAACCGACAGGGAATTCCAATATGTTCAGATATTATTTATTTTTGAGATATTCATCGATACCTTTGGCACCGGCTTTACCTGCTCCCATAGCAAGGATAACTGTAGCTGCACCTGTAACGGCATCACCACCGGCATATACGCCGTCCTTGGATGTCTTACCTGTTTCTTCTTCAGCAACAATACATCTTCTTCTGTTGACTTCCAGACCCTTGGTTGTGGAAGAGATCAGCGGGTTCGGGGAGGTACCAAGTGACATGATAACGGTATCTACGTCCATATCATACTCAGATCCCGGGATTTCAACAGGACGTCTTCTTCCGGAAGCATCCGGCTCGCCCAGTTCCATCTTGACAACCTTCATTCCATTTACATGGCCGTTTTCGTCAACATGGATTTCTTTCGGGTTGGTAAGAAGATCAAAGATGATTCCCTCTTCTTTTGCGTGATGAACTTCCTCTGCTCGTGCAGGAAGCTCTGCTTCACTTCTTCTGTATACGATGTGAACCTCAGCACCAAGTCTTAATGCTGTTCTTGCAGCATCCATGGCAACGTTTCCACCACCGACAACAGCAACCTTCTTGCCTGCTGCGATCGGTGTATCATAAGAGTCATCAAACGCTTTCATCAGGTTGCTTCTTGTCAGGTATTCGTTTGCAGAGAATACACCGCTTGCATTCTCTCCTGGAATTCCCATGAACATCGGAAGACCTGCACCAGAGCCGATAAATACAGCTTCAAATCCCTCGTCCTCGATCAGCTGATCGATGGTTGTGGATTTACCGATAACAACGTTTGTTTCAAATTTAACGCCGAGTTCTTTAACCTTCTCGATTTCTTTCTTAACGACTTTCTGCTTCGGAAGACGGAATTCCGGAATACCATAAACAAGAACTCCGCCGAGCTCATGAAGAGCTTCGAATACAGTTACATCATAGCCTGCTTTTGCAAGATCTCCTGCACAGGTAAGTCCGGACGGACCGGAACCGATAACTGCAACCTTATGTCCGTTCTTAACTTCTGCTCCGGCTGGTTTAATGTCATGCTCAAGAGCATAGTCAGCAACAAATCTCTCCAGTTTGCCGATAGAAACTGCCTCACCCTTGACTCCACGGATACACTTGCCTTCACACTGGGATTCCTGTGGGCATACACGTCCGCAGATCGCCGGCAGAGCGGAAGATAAACCGATCACCTTATAGGCTTCTTCGATGTTGCCATCTTTGATATGTTCAATAAATCCTGGAATATTGATGGATACAGGACAGCCTTCCACACATTTCGGTTTCTTGCAGCCTAAGCATCTCTGTGCTTCTTCCATTGCTTCTTCCTGGTTATATCCAAGACAAACTTCTTCAAAGTTTGTTGCACGTACCTTCGGATCCTGCTCTCTTACAGGAACTTTCTTTAACATTTTTGCATCTGCCATTATTCGTCACCTCCGCAATGTCCGCATCCGCCGTGGTGGGTATCACCCTCCTGAAGCTTCAGTAATGCACGTCCCTCTTCGGTCTTGTACATCTGGCTTCTCTTCATAGCCTGATCAAAATCAACGAGATGTCCGTCGAATTCCGGTCCATCTACGCAGGCAAATTTGATCTCATCGCCAACCTGAAGACGGCAGGCTCCGCACATACCTGTTCCATCAACCATGATCGGGTTCATGCTGACAATTGTATGGATGCCGAGTTTCTTGGTAAGCAGACAGACAAATTTCATCATGATCATCGGTCCGATCGCAACACAGACATCGTAATGCTTGCCTTCGTTTGTGACAAGGTCTTCCAGAGTCTTTGTTACCATACCGGAACGGCCATAGGAACCGTCGTCTGTTGTAACATAGAGGTTGGAAACAGCCGCAAGTTCCTTCTCAAGGATCACCATGTCTTTGGTCTTGGAGCCAAGGATCACGTCCGCTGTGATTCCATGCTCATGAAGCCATTTTACCTGCGGGTAAACCGGTGCTGTACCAACACCTCCTGCAACAAATACCATTTTTTTCTTCTTGAGTTCTTCAATGTCCTCATGAACAAATTCAGAAGGACATCCCAGAGGTCCTACAAAATCACGGAAAGAATCTCCTGCTTTTAACTGAGCCATCTTGATTGTAGATGCTCCGATCTCCTGGAACACGATAGTTACGGTTCCTTCTTCGCGGTTGTAATCGCAGATTGTAAGTGGGATTCTCTCACCCTTCTCGTCCATTTTGACGATGATGAACTGTCCTGGCTGACAATGGCTTGCAACACGCGGTGCATGTACAACCATAAGATGAATCTTAGCTGCCAGTGTTTCGGCTTTTAAAATCTTATACATTGTTCCCCTCCTAGCGTATATTCATTCAATCCTTTATTAATAATACGCTAAAATTCCTTCTAATACAAGGGGAATATTCAAAAACACACTAATTATGCACTCTTTTTTCTATATGTTTCTACAATTTCTCTCCGGATTTTTCTCTGTTTGTCTCTATCATCTGATGAAGCTTCATCAGTGCCTCCCTGATTCCGCCCACTTCATCGATCAGCCCCTCCTTTACCGCTTCCTCACCTTCCAGTAAAGTCCCTACATCCTTTACAAGCTGACTGGTATCCAGCATCAGTTCTTCCAGGCGTTCCCTGGATGCCCTGGAATGGGCAGCGATAAAACCTGTGATACGGTCCTGGATCTTTTCCATATTTCGGTAGGTCTGTGCCACTCCTATAAACATCCCGCTCGACCGTACCGGATGGATCACCATCGTTGCGCTTGCAACAGCAAAGGAATAATCCGCTGATACAGCCATGGGAATTCCAATGGAATGTCCTCCTCCGAGCACCAGAGAGACCGTGGGTATGCTTAAGGATGCGATCATTTCCGCAATGGCAAGCCCGGCCTCCACATCTCCGCCGACCGTATTCAAAAGGATCAGAAGCCCCTCAACCTCCTTATCATCTTCTATCATCGCAAGCTTCGGAAGGACATGCTCGTATTTGGTCGTCTTGCTCTGTGAGGGAGCTGTCTCATGCCCTTCCACTTCTCCAATGACTGTCAGAAGTTCGATCCTGTGATCCAGTCGATTCTGATCCAGAACCGCCTCTCCCGTTTCCCTGATCTGTGCATTCTGCTGCTCCTGACAATCCAGTTCTTTCTGCTTCTCATCCTTATTTCTCTCAGACATAAAAATACCTCCATGCATCGTTCATGGAGGTATTCTGTGCAAAAATACAGATTGTTATACGTACTCTCTCAGATCATTCGTCCCAGTTCGTCCAGACATCTGTGACGTCATCATCCTCGTCGAGGAGATCCAGAGTCTTCTGAAGGTTCTTGATATCCTTCTCATCGGTAAGCTCTACATAAGTCTGAGGAACCATGGCAACCTGTGCCTCAAGCATCGGCACGCCAGCCTGCTCGAGTGCCTCTCTTACTGCGCTGAAATCATCCGGAGCAGTGAGGACCTCATAGCTGTCATCTTCTTCGCTGAAATCCTCAGCACCTGCATCCAGTGCGGTCATCATCAGATCGTCCGCATCCATCTCGCATTCTTCTTTGTCGATGATGATCTGACCCTTCTGGTCGAACATGAAGGATACACATCCCTGTGTTCCGATGCTTCCATATCCCTTGGTGAAAGCATTTCTTACATTACTTGCTGTACGGTTCTTATTGTCAGTCAGAGTTTCAACGATGATCGCCACACCGTTCGGGCCATAACCTTCATATGTAGCATGCTCATAGTTGTCAGCAGAATCAGCTCCTGCTGCCTTCTTGATTCCACGCTCGATCGTATCGTTCGGCATGTTGTTTGCCTTTGCCTTCGCAATGACATCACGAAGCTTGCTGTTGTTGTTCGGGTCCGCACCGCCGGCTTTGACTGCCATAACGATCTCACGGCCGATCACGGTAAATATCTTACCTTTTTTGGCATCGTTCTTTTCTTTTTTATGCTTGATATTCGCAAATTTTGAATGTCCTGACATTTTTCTCGCTCCTTTTATTTCTTATCTTCCTGTAAACCATGCTCAAAAAGCCGGTAAACCTGCGTAATTACTGATAAAATATAGCACTTTCCATGAAATTCGTCAAGGATAACTGCTCAAAAAGTAAGCTCAAGACTGATTTCCAGTGCATGATTCACCTTATCCAGCATTGCCTGGTCCAGGTGACAGACCTTATCCTTCAGCCTTCGTTTGTCGATCGTCCGCAGTTGCTCCAGAAGGATCACAGAATCCCTCTCGATCCCATAGGCAGACGCATCGATCTCAATATGTGTCGGCAGTTTCGCTTTATTCATCTTTGATGTAATTGCTGCGCAGATCACAGTCGGGCTGTGCCGGTTGCCCACATCATTCTGGATGATCAGCACCGGACGGATACCGCCCTGCTCGCTTCCGACCACAGGCCGCAGATCTGCATAAAAGATATCTCCTCTTTTAATTACCACACAATTCACACTCCGATTCTTCTGTTACTGTCCCTTATGGAACATCCCATTCTTTTTCTCTGGAATTAGTATTTCCATTTTTTTCTCGTGTATACATGTGTGGTGTTTCCATCTGATTTCGTAACTGCTCAGCCTCACAGTTACGAATCATATTCCTTAGTTAAAGAAGGTAAGCTCTCCCCATTCTCTGCCGTCTCTGATATAGACTCTCGGAACACGCTTGCTGATATCGCAGGCAAATTCATATGAAAAACGTCCGGACAGATCCCCGAAGGTTTCCATGCTGATAAATTCCTTTCCGTCTTTTCCGATCAGAGTCACCTCGTCACCCATATCCGCCTCCGGAATCTTTGTGACATCCACCATAAACTGATCCATACAGACCCTTCCAAGGATCGGAGCCTTCTTACCGTGGATCAGCACCCAGCCTTTATTTGACAGAGAACGCGGATATCCATCTGCGTATCCGACCGGGATCGTTGCCACTCTCATTTCCTTCTTGACGGTAAAGGTTCCGCCATAGCTGATCGCAGCCCCTGGCTCCAGAGTCTTGACATAGGCGATGTGGCTCTTAAGCTCCATAGCCGGGATCAGTTTCAGATTGTCTCTCTCTACTTCGTTAGAAGGATACATCCCATAGATCGTGATACCTGCCCGTACTGCATTCAGATTCGCCTCCGGAATACGGATAATTCCGGCACTGTTGGAACAGTGCTTCATCGGAATCTGAACTCCTGCATCCTCCAGAAGCTTTGCAAAATTCAGATAACGCTTCAGCTGATCCATAGCCGGACTTCTGTCTGTTTCATCCGCTCTCGCAAAATGAGTGAACATTCCCTCGATCTCGACATTCGGAAGCTCTTTGATCTTTTTGATCTGGGCGACACTTTCCTGCCTGTCTGCAAATCCGATCCGGCTCATTCCGGTATCCAGACCAATATGAATATGTACATTTCTTCCCTGACGCTTTGCTTCCTCTGAGAGTTCTTGTGCCATCTCATAAGTACAGACCGACAGACGAATCTCTTTTGCGATCATTTCTGTATAATATTCCTCAAAAACAATCCCCAGGATCAGAATCGGTTTTTTGACGCCGAAGGTACGAAGCTGAAGTGCCTCCTCAGGTGTTGCAACCGCAAATCCCCAGATATAATCATAGTCTTCGATCAGACGGGCGATTGCCTCTGCCCCATGTCCGTATCCATCTGCCTTGATCACCGCAACGATCTGCGTTCCCTCTGCAATATTTTTCTTCATTTCCGCAAAGTTATGTGCGATCGCATCTAATGATACAACCGCTTTTACTCTCTCGAATTTCTTCATAATCCTTTATCTCCTCACTGCATATCGCAAATATTCTTATCAAATATATTCTAACATATTTTCCCGTTCTCTGAGGACCTTCGCCGCGGCTTTTGCAATGTCTCCGGCCTTCATTCCGTAAGTGCCCTTATCCTGTGCCGCCCTGTCTCCTGCAAGCCCATGAAGAAAAACACCCAGGGCCGCCATCTCCGCCAGTTTCACTCTGCCGTCATGTTCTGAAAGGAACGTACACAGAACACCTGCCAAAATTCCCGACAGGACATCTCCGCTTCCCGCCGTCGCCATTCCCGGATTTCCGCTCTGATTGATCCAGCAAAAATCGTCCTCCGGGCCTGTGATGACCGTCGACGCATCCTTTAACACACAGACCACACCGTTTTGCATGGCAAACTTCTCAGCCGTTCCAATAAGATTCTTCTGTATTTCCGGTATTGATAACCTGGATACCTGTTTTTCAGATAAAGACCGACTGGATTCCGGCTTTTTGGACATAAACTCCTCACTCAGCCGGCTCATCTCTCCCAGGTGCGGGGTACAGATCACCTGACTGCCATGAAAATATTTCTTCCACGTCGGGTTCTTCGAAAGCAGATTCAGTCCATCCGCATCCAGGATCACAGGTTTCCCCATTCTCTGTGCGAAAGAGAGGAAAGATTCTGTTTTCTGTGCACTTTTTTCCGACTGTCCAAGGCCCGGTCCGATCACGATCACATCACACCAGCGTGCCGCATCAGACCATGTATCTTCCCCGCTGGAATCATCCGCAAACATCGCCTCTGGAAGAAGCGTCTGCAGCGGAATACGATTCTCTTCATCTGTCAGGATCTTCACCATCCCGGCACCCGCGGCAAATGCTCCCTCTGCACAGAGATATGCGGCACCGCACATCCCCTTACTTCCAGCAACAATAAGAACCTTGCCAAAGGTACCTTTATTTCCATTCGCAATACGCTTCGGGATTTTCCGGAGATCTTTCTTCTCCAGAACCCCTTTCTCCGGCAAAAGCTCCGGATTCTCGTAGATGCCGACATCCGCCGTGACAACCCTTCCTGCAAACATCTTCCCGGGATAAAGACATAAGCCCGTTTTGCCAAAAGCAAAGGTCACTGTCAGATCTGCATGAAAGGCAATCCCAAGTTCTTCCCCGGTGCTGCTGCTCACGCCGGACGGAAGATCGACCGCCACTTTCCAGGCAGACGCCTGATTCATTGCACTCAGCACATCCCGGTAACGTCCCTCGATTGCACGGTCCAGCCCGACGCCGAAAATGGCATCTACTATAGTAGTATATTCCTTCAGTTCCAGGTTATTCACCAGAGGAACCTGATAATTTCCGGCAATTTCCAGCTGACGGCACGTTTCCTCTGTCCGATGATCCGGATTTCCCATCATATAGATTTCGGCAGCATATCCATGAAGGTGCAGGATCCTGGCAATGGCAACACCGTCTCCGCCGTTGTTTCCGCCTCCGCAGACGCATAAGATACGCTCTTTTTGCTTCGTATCCGCAAAATGCCGTTCCATCTCATCCACGACCGCCAGTGCCGCCCTCTCCATCAGAACGCAGGACGGCACACCCATCCTGTCAATCGTATAACGATCCAATGTCTTCATTTCCGGTCCGTTCACAATCCGTCTCATTTCGTCTCCTCTCCAAAAACAACAGAAAGGCTGTTACGCAGCCTCCTTAATGCAAGGAGCCGGGTAACAGCCTTTCACTGTCCTCTTTTTATGAATGCTGCTCTTCTACATGTTCCTGTCGATATTGACTGAGATTGTAGGATAAAGTCATCAGACTCTCCGAAAGATGAACATTCTCTACAATTACGTCATCCGGAGTATCCAGATCAATATGAGCAAAATTCCAGATCGCCTTGATACCATTCTCGATCAGGATATCCGCCATATCCTTCGCCTTATTCTTCGGAAGTGTAAGGATTGCGATCTCAATATTATTCTCTCTTAAGAAAAATGGAAGATTGCTGATCATCTGGATCTCAATTCCGCGAACAGCAATACCTTCAAGTACCGGGTTCACATCAAAGATTCCCAGTAACTTAAAACCACGTTTTTCAAAGTCAACATAATTGGCAAGTGCCTGTCCAAGATTACCGGCACCAACGATGATCATCGGGTGTACCTCATCCAGTCCCAGGATCTTACCGATCTCTGTATAAAGATATTTTACATTATAACCGTATCCCTGCTGCCCAAACCCTCCGAAATTATTCAAATCCTGACGGATCTGAGATGCTGTGACACGCATTTTCTTACTAAGATCATTGGAAGATATACGCTCAACATTGTCTTCCAGTAATTCGCCAAGATAGCGATAATACCGGGGCAGTCTCTTAATTACAGCTTTTGATATCTGTTTTGCCTCCACCGTTGTCCCTCCCTTAATACTTTCCTGTTAATTATAACGAAATGACATTTTATTGTCAATCTATGTTGGTAATTCTGTGCAATTTTTGCTGTTTTTTCGTTGGTTTTTCCTTTACAAAGATAATTTTTCCCCTTATAATCATAGCGTATATTGATTTTGGAGGAATATTTATGATCTTATCATGTCAGAGCATCTATAAGTCTTTTGGCGAAAAAGTCATTCTGAACGATGCCTCTTTTCATATAGAAGAGCGTGAGAAAGCCGCTCTTATCGGCAACAACGGAGCAGGAAAGACAACCCTTCTCCGTATTATAATGGAAGAAATTTCCGCAGATTCCGGTCAGGTCGTTCTGATGAAGGACAAGAAGATCGGTTATCTCGCACAGTATCAGGAGATCAAGGGACACCGCACCATCTATGAGGAGCTGCTCTCAACCAAGCAGTACATCATTGATATGGAAGACCGCATGCGTGCAGCAGAAATACAGATGAAGCATGCCTCCGGCGAGGAGCTCGAGCGTCTGATGAACACCTATACCCGGCTGACCCATGAATTCGAGCTCGAAAACGGCTACGCTTACAGGAGTGAACTGATGGGTGTCCTCAAGGGTCTTGGTTTCACCGAAGAAGATTTCAACAAGCAGATTGAAACGCTCTCCGGTGGACAGAAGACACGCGTTGCACTTGGTAAGCTTCTGATCTCTAAGCCTGACATTCTTCTTCTCGATGAGCCGACCAACCATCTGGATATGGAGAGTATTGCCTGGCTGGAAACCTATCTCCTGAACTATCCAGGTGCTGTATTTATTGTTTCCCATGACCGTTATTTCCTGGATAAGGTTGTAACCAAGGTCATTGAGATCGATGCCGGACAGGTCCGTATGTACAGTGGAAACTACTCTGCCTACGCAGAAAAGAAGGCTCAGCTGCGTGATGCACAGTACAAGGCTTATCTGAACCAGCAGAGAGAGATCAAGCACCAGGAGGCAGTCATTGTCAAGCTGAAATCCTTCAACCGTGAAAAATCCATCCGCCGCGCCGAGAGCCGTGAAAAAATGCTCGGCAAGATCCAGCGAATCGAGAAGCCGACAGAGGTACAGAGCCAGATGCGCCTCTCTCTCGAACCAAGAGTCATCAGTGGAAATGACGTTCTTACCGTGGAGGAGCTTTCCAAGAGTTTCCCGGAGCAGACTCTTTTTACCGATATCTCCTTCCAGATCAAGCGAGGCGAACGCGTTGCCCTGATCGGAAACAACGGTACCGGCAAGACAACCATGCTCAAGATCCTCAACGATCTTATTCCCGCTGATTCCGGAACCTTCACCCTAGGTTCAAAGGTTCAGATCGGCTATTACGATCAGGAGCATCACGTACTGCATCCGGAAAAAACCATCTTTGAAGAAATTTCCGATGCCTACCCGACCCTTACCGAGACAGAGATCCGAAACATGCTCGCCGCCTTTCTTTTTACCAACGATGATGTATTTAAGCTGATCTCTTCCCTCTCCGGTGGTGAGCGCGGTCGTGTCTCTCTCGCAAAGCTGATGCTCTCCGAGGCCAACTTCCTGATCCTCGATGAGCCGACCAACCATCTGGATATCGCATCCAAGGAAATCCTGGAGGAGGCACTGAACAGCTACACCGGTACGGTTCTCTATGTTTCTCATGACCGATACTTTATCAACCAGACCGCGACCAGGATCCTGGAGCTTACCAATCAGGCCGTTGTCAACTACATCGGTGATTACGATTATTACCTTGAGAAAAAAGAAGAACTCACTGAAAAATATGCTCCGATACAGCAGACAGAAGAAACCACTTCCGATGAAGCAGCACCTGCAGCACCTGCGGCATCCGAAGGAAAGCTTACCTGGCAGCAGCAGAAAGAAGAACAGGCACGTAAGCGTAAGCAGGAGGCGGAACTTAAGAAGACGGAACAAAGGATTGAAGAACTCGAAACCAGAGACAAAGAAATCGATGAAACACTGGTTCTTCCGGATGTCTGTACCAACGTCGGACGCTGTGCAGAACTCAGCCGCGAAAAAGACAAAATTCAGGCAGAGCTTGAAGAACTTTATGAAAAATGGGAAACCCTGGCGTAATGCCGTGGGTTTCCCATTTCTTTATATCCCTATTGCTCTGGTTAATTTTTACTATTTAAGAAGAGTATCCAACGTTTCTCTAATCGCAAGAATAAATCCCTCGCTGTTCAATACGGTCGGGTTCTCGATAGTAGTGATCAGTGCCAGATCCTTGGTCATCTTACCGGACTCAATAGTAGAAAGAGTTGCTTTCTCCAGCTTATCCGCGAACTGTGCCAGTTCCGCATTTCCGTCAAGTTCTCCACGCTTACGAAGAGCTCCTGTCCATGCAAAAATAGTTGCCACAGAGTTTGTGGAGGTTTCACCGCCCTCCAGATGACGATAATAATGTCTCTGTACCGTTCCGTGAGCAGCCTCATACTCATAATATCCGTTCGGAGAAACCAGAACAGATGTCATCATTGCAAGGGAACCAAATGCAGAAGATACCATATCACTCATAACATCTCCGTCATAATTCTTGCATGCCCAGATAAATCCTCCCTCTGCCTTCATAACACGGGCAACGATATCATCGATCAGACTGTAGAAGTAAGTAAGACCGGCTTCCTCGAATTTCTCCTTGAATTCCTCATCAAATATAGTCTGGAAGACCTGTTTGAATTTGGCATCATAAGTCTTGGAAATCGTATCCTTGGCACCAAACCATACATCCTGCTTTGTATCCAGTGCATAGTTGAAGCAGCTTCTTGCAAAGCTCTCGATGGATGCCTCCATATTGTGCATACCCATGGCAACTCCCGGAGCCTTGAAATCCTGTACCAGGGCACGCTTCTCTTCTCCGTCCTCTGAAGTATAAACAAGCTCAACCTTGCCCGGTTTGTCAATATACATCTCTGTATTCTTATAGATATCACCATATGCATGACGTGCAAGAGTGATCGGTTTCTTCCAGTTTCGTACACATGGTTCAATTCCCTTCACTACGATCGGAGCACGGAATACCGTTCCGTCCAGGATCGCACGGATCGTTCCGTTCGGGCTCTTGTACATCTTCTTGAGATCATACTCGTCCATACGCGCATGGTTCGGGGTGATCGTCGCACATTTAACTGCAACACCATATTTCTTGGTTGCCTCTGCTGCATCGATCGTTACCTGATCATCTGTGTCATTACGGTGTGCAAGACCAAGATCATAGTATTCTGTATTCAGGTCAATATACGGAAGCAGTAATTCATCCTTGATCATCTTCCAGAGAATTCTGGTCATCTCATCTCCGTCCATTTCTACTAACGGCGTTGTCATCTGAATTTTTGTCATAAGTTTCTCCTCTCTGTGTAGCATTTATTTTACTGTTCACAGTAAGTTACTATACGCTGCTCCTGTTGCTTTGAACAGCGATTTGTTACATTGTAGCGAAAAAAACTCTGTCCGTCAATACTTTCAGGCTTTACCATAGTAAATCTTACAAATTTTCCAGAAAATTACAGCGAAAGGAACTTTTGACAGTTAAATTTTCCCCATCCCTGCTGATTCCTGGAAAGGCCCAGATCATCCGCACTGTCACGCAGCATCATCTTGATATCCACATTTGTAAGCATCGGATCCTTTTCCAGGGCAAGTGCCGCCGCTCCGGATATCACCGGTGTAGACATCGAAGTGCCGCTTTTCATTGCATAGGTATTCCCCGCTCCCGGTGCACACGCCATGATCCGCCGCCCCGGTGCAACCAGATCCGGTTTGCAGACACACTCAAACGTCGGTCCTCTTCCAGAGATTGCCGTCTTTCCCAGAAGCATATCACTGGAGCCCACCGTGATCACCTTCTTGCTGCATCCCGGCGCGGTAATGCTGCCCGGCTCCGGACCACGGTTTCCCGCCGCTGCAACCACCACCAGTCCCTGGTCCCAGAGAGCCTCCACTCCACGGACCAGAACATCCTTGTCACTTCTGGTCTTATATGTTGTTCCGACCGAAATATTTACGATCCGGATCTTGTATTCCTCCCGGTGATTCTCGATCCACCGAAACGCCGCCAGAATATCCTCCTTGTTTCCATTTCCGAAACGGTCCAGCACCTTAAGGCTTATCAGAAAACATCCCGGTGCCATTCCCTTATACTTTCCCATGGAAGCCTCTCCGCTTCCGCCAAGAATCCCCGCAACACACGTTCCATGTCCGTTGTCATCATAGGGAAAGGTTCTATATGAAATAAAATCTGCAAAAGCATAAATACGATCACCAAAATCCATATGAGGATAAATTCCCGTATCCAGAAGTACCACACCGATGCCTTTTCCGGTATAAACTGACTGCTTCATGAATATACTCCTGATAAATGGACTTATTTTAATGTATTCAAAAAAGTACAATGATGCATAATTTTTGAAAAAATGCCAATACTGAAAGCCATAGAAACCAGAAGGAGGCTTTTTATGTTGATCATTTTTCTGATACTCTTTTTTCTGCTGCAGATACTTGTACTCTTCTGCTGCCTTGCCGCCGGAAACGATCCGGCCTCACAGGAATTATCCGACCGGGAGCAGATGGAATATATACAAAACTGGATGAAAAAGCATTCCGGGTCATGAAACCGCCATATGAAATTTCAGCCGGTTCATCTGCTTCCTCTTGGACTGCATGGAGGAATGGACATAATAGCTGAGTGTGATATTGGTATTCGTATGTCCCAGAATCTCACTCAGTGTCTTAATGTCCATTCCCGCCTCTACACAGCGAGTCGCAAATGTGTGCCGCAATGTATGGAAATTCACATATCTGAGTTCACAGTCTGCCAGCGTCTTCTTAAAAAAATACTGATAGTTTCTCGGCTCGATCGGTTCTGCATTTCCGCTCAGAAAATAATCCTCATCCCTCATCTCCCCGGACATCTCACGAAGCAATATCCAAAAGCTTCTCGGCAGTGGGATCGCTCGCACAGAAGCCCCTGACTTTGGTTCTCCACTGATCAGTTTTGTCTTTTTTTCATGATCACTTCTGGTTTCTGTAACTCTCTGAAGTGTCCTGTTAATATACAGAACATGTCTCTTTCTGTCGATATCTCTCCATTGAAGTCCACATATTTCCCCCAGCCGAAGCCCCGTATAAAGACAGATCAGGATGCCTGCACAGCGTGGTTTCTGCCGGTGTTCCCATAAATACGTTTCCAGCTTTCGCTGTTCTCTGAGTGTCAGGATATCCTTGTCTGTCCTCTGCAGCTTCGGCAGCACCATATTTCCGGCAATATCATGCAGGCCGTATTCCTTTTCCGCATAACGAAGAACTGACTTCAGTATCGTACAAATATCCCTCACCGTTTTGGTGCTGATCTCCTCCAGCTTCCGACAGGTATATGAATTCACCACGGAAGAACTGATCTCCTCCAGTGGATATTTTCCAAGTTCCGGCAAAACATGCTTCTGAATGATCATCTGGTAACGTGCAAACGTTGATTCCCTCACAGATAATCTCTTCATATCCAGCCACTCCGTACAAACCTGTTCCAAAATAATTACCATTGTTCTCATTGGTATCTTCTCCTTTTTTACAAAGTATTATAAGATACCAAAAAGCAGAGGATACAGTCATTTATAGCAATGATTGTCCCTCTGCCTGATTTCATTCATTATTCGTAACTGTGCGGGATACTACCTTCTGAATAGTTACTATTATTCTACAGTAACACTTTTTGCGAGGTTTCTCGGTTTATCTACATCGAGTCCCTTAGAAACACTTACATAATATCCCAGAAGCTGAAGCGGGATCACTGCAAGTGAGGTAGCAAAGTGAGGATCTGTCTTTGGAATATAAACTGTGAAGTCTGCAGTATCTTCAATATTGTAATTTCCAAATGTGGTCAGACCCATCAGATAGGCACCGCGGCTCTTACACTCTACCATATTGCTGACGGTTTTTTCGTAAAGAGCCGGCTGGGTGAGAACACCGATCACCAGCGTTCCGTCCTCGATCAGGGAAATAGTTCCGTGCTTCAGCTCACCTGCCGCATATGCCTCCGAATGGATGTAGCTGATCTCCTTCATCTTGAGACTGCCTTCCATACTGATCGCATAATCGATTCCACGTCCTACAAAGAAAACATCATGTGCATTTGCCTGCTTGGAAGCAAACCACTGGATTCTTTCTTTATCATCAATAATTCTCTGCACTTTCTCCGGAAGAGTTTTGAGTTCTTCAATATATCCTGTATACTGTTCCTCTGTGATCTGCTCCCTGATCTTGGCAAACTGGATTGCAAGTAGATAAGCTGCGATCAGCTGTGTACTGTATGCCTTGGTCGTAGCAACGGAAATCTCCGGTCCTGCAAGTGTGTAGAAGATATTATCCGCCTCACGGGCAATAGAAGAACCAACTACATTAACAATTGCAAGCGTACGGATTCCATGCTTCTTACAAAGACGCAGTGCGGCAAGACTGTCTGCGGTCTCTCCGGACTGACTGATCACAACCGCCAGTGCATGAGGATCCAGAATCGGATTACGATAACGGAATTCAGATGCAAGCTCTACACGCACCGGAATCCTTGCTATATCCTCGATCACATACTGTGCTGCCATACCTACATGATAGGCGGATCCGCAGGCAATGATATAAATCTGGGAAATATCCCTGATTTCTTCTTCTGTAAGTCCAACCTCTGTGAGATCGATCCTGTCATCCTTCAGAGCAGAATTCAGAGTATCCTGGATTGCCTTCGGCTGCTCATGGATCTCTTTCATCATGAAATGCTCAAAACCGGCCTTCTCTGCCGCCTCTGCGTCCCAGTCGACTACCTTCAGTTCTTTCTCGATTTCTTCACCGTCCAGATTATAGAATGTAATCTCGCCCTTATGCACACGGGCCATCTCCATATTCCCTATATAATAAACATTTCTTGTATATTTCAGGATTGCCGGAACATCTGATGCAATATAGGATTCACCATTCTCAACACCCAGGATCATCGGGCTGTCTTTTCTTGCCACATAAATCTCTTCCGGATAATCCTTGAACATGATTGCCATTGCATAAGAACCACGGATACGAACCATGGAATGATTGATCGCATCTACCGGAGTTCCTTCATATTTCTTATAATAATAATCGATCAGCTTTACAGCCACCTCTGTGTCTGTCTCGGAATAGAAAGTATAGCCCTTACGAAGCAGCTTATCCTTCAGCTCCTGATAATTCTCAATGATTCCGTTGTGTACAGCTACAACATTTCCGTCATCACTGATATGTGGATGTGCATTATTCTCCGAAGGCTCTCCATGAGTCGCCCAGCGGGTATGACCAATACCACAGGTGCCTGGAACAGATTCTCCGTTGTTTGTCTTCTCAGCAAGCCCTTTCAGACGACCTTTTGCCTTGATAACCCTGGTCTCCTTCCCCCCATCGCGCACTGCGATTCCGGCAGAGTCATAGCCACGATATTCAAGCTTGGAAAGTCCATCCAGCAAGATCGGTGCTGCCTGATGATCACCTGTAAATCCTACGATTCCACACATAAATATATCTCCTCTTATTCCTTCAATGCATATTAAAAGTAAAAAAATTCTAGCTTATAATAGCACAATCCGATGATGATTTCAATGTCTTTATATTATTGTCCTTTTTTATTGCATTTTCACATATTTTTTTTGCAGAGATATTTTATTTTCATTCTACAGTTTTATGTTATTTTAAACGACATTATTTATTCTATTACAAAAAATATTTTTTATTTATTCTATTATAATTGACATTTCAATTACTATCTGCTATGCTCACCTTATCGTAACTGTTCAGTACCCTCACAGTTACGAGTCAAAATGCATTCCAAATCACCTTCGGTGATGGCATTTTGACTTGTATGTCTCGGGATTTGGGCAAAAATATGCCAAAACGCCTCGTGGGATACTACCTTCTGAATAGTTACACCTTATCATATTAAATGCAATTGACACTTTCATAATAATTTATAAGATTAAGATTTGGAGAGGAATCATGAAGAAATTATCTATTACAAAAATGGCCGATACCATTATCACCAGAAGAAAAGCTCAGAAACTCACACAGGCACAGCTCGCCGAGATGACCAATATCAACCGCGGCATGATCAGCCGTCTGGAAAGTCTTGACTACACCCCGTCGATCGATCAGCTTCAGGCTATCGCAGAAGTACTTGGTTTTGAGGTAGTCGACTTATTTGAGGACGATAAGCCTGCTGTAAACAAACCGGTTCTTGACAGAAGGTACAATATCGCCGTTGCCGGCACCGGTTATGTAGGACTTTCTATCGCCACCCTTCTTTCTCAGCACAACCATGTGACAGCTGTCGATATCATCCCTGAAAAAGTCGATCTTATCAACAACAGGAAGTCTCCGATCCAGGATGACTATATTGAGAAGTATCTTGCAGAAAAAGACCTCGACCTTACTGCTACACTTGACGGTGAGGAAGCATACAAAAACGCGGACTTTGTTGTGATTGCTGCACCGACAAACTACGACAGCAAGAAAAATTTCTTCGACTGCTCAGCTGTAGAGGCGGTGATTGAACTCGTATTAAAGGTTAATCCAGCTGCAACCATGATCATCAAATCAACCATTCCGGTGGGATATACTGCTTCCGTAAGAAAGAAATACAATACCAGAAACATCATCTTCAGCCCGGAATTTCTCCGTGAATCGAAGGCTCTGTATGACAATCTTTACCCATCAAGAATCATTGTATCCTGTGATGAGGAATCCTCAGAGCAGGCTCATACCTTTGCCGCCCTTCTTAAGCAGGGGGCTATCAAGGAGAATATAGATACTCTGTTCATGGGATTCACCGAGGCCGAAGCTGTTAAGCTGTTTGCAAACACATATCTCGCTCTTCGTGTATCTTATTTCAACGAACTCGACACCTACGCAGAGACAAAAGGATTAAATACACAGCAGATCATCGAGGGTGTCTGCCTGGATCCACGTATCGGAACGCATTACAATAACCCAAGCTTTGGATACGGCGGATACTGCCTGCCAAAGGATACCAAGCAGCTTCTCGCAAACTTCAACGATGTACCGCAGAATATGATCTCTGCTATCGTAGAAAGCAATCGTACACGAAAAGATTTTATCGCCGACCAGGTACTGAATATGGCAGGATATTATGATTATTATAATCGCGGAGATTATGCTCCGGATCAGGAGAAAACCTGTGTTATCGGCGTGTACCGCTTAACTATGAAATCTAATTCAGACAATTTCAGACAGTCATCCATCCAGGGCGTTATGAAACGAATCAAGGCCAAGGGTGCTTCTGTGATCATTTATGAGCCAACTTTAAAGGACGGAGACACCTTCTTCGGTTCCCTGGTTGTAAATGATCTGAACAAATTCAAAAAGAAAAGCCAGGCGATCATCGCGAACAGATATGACTCCTGCCTTGATGATGTGAAGGACAAGGTATATACACGAGACATCTTCAAGAGAGACTGATAAATATAGTAAGGTCTATGTATCCCTGAAAATGGGCATAAAAACCCCCGTTGATTTCTCAACGGGGGTTTTCAGGTTCATCCCGGATACCTTCAGATACTCCCATTCACCCGGGTCTATTACATTCAGCTCGGAATCAATATACATGCACAATACCCCGGATGCGGCTGAAAGCAATAAATAGACAGATCTTTCCCGATTTCCGGACTGTAATCATGTAAAATGACCTTTGTTCCGTTTAAAGCTACGTCGGCATAAGTAACCAGCCATTTTTTATCTCCATTTTCAAACACCTCATAAAATGAATTATTCAGCATTTCTGAAACCGGAATTCCCTCTACAACAGCCATTTCCTCATTACAATAACGAAATACAAAATCCACTCCCCTGCCGTTCGCATCAAATACAAGTTCAATAACACAAAAAGCAAGCGGCATGTCATTGAGAATACTACATTTTTCCAACAATTCAAGGGGAACCATTTTCTCTGCTTTTGCATCCTGTTCTTTGGACAATCCTAACGCCTGTCTAAGCTGTTTATGTTGACTGATATTCCTTTTTCGTCCCTGAAATACACTTCCATCTGTCATGGTATATAATCCGTCATCTGAAATATTTACAATCTGTGATTTTCGAAGAAGAACACCTTTTGTAATATTCACAAATTCTTCATCCGGAAGATAAATTGCAATCTCTTTCACCGGAATTGCAGTCAGGATCTCTTTTCCATCAAAAAATGTAATTTTTGTATGTGGATTTTGACGTGTAAGATAAAGAATATTAGCTATATCAATATTCTTACGTTCAAAAAAATGAAGTACATTATATCTCATGTAAAAGTACCTGCTTTCTGTTCATTAATAATTTTCTGACTTTTATGTTACTATAACTTTCGTCAAAATACAATAAAACTTTTCATAATTTCATTTTAAACTCTTAATAGTTATTTATTTTTTGAGTTTAATTAATATATTAAAAAAGCATTTAAGATTTACATGCGTTTACTCGTTTTAAATCCACAAATTCATTGCTGTTTAAATGTATTTATGTTAAAATAAAAACAGTGAGGATAACGATACAAAGAAAGGAGGAAAAGAAAAATGAAAGCTGATTCAGGTTTGAAAAAGAACAGAACAAAGATCCAGATGGTGCTTACCGCCCTAGTGATCTTATCCGTTGTACGTCAGTTTTTTCTGGGAAATTACCACAATATGTTTCTGGGAATCTTAACATTGATTCTTTTTATGGTTCCACAGTTTCTGGACAGGAAACTGAGTGTCACAATACCACCGGGACTGGAGACAGTCATTCTGATTTTTATCTTTTCAGCAGAGATTCTTGGCGAGATCAATGCCTTTTATGTAAAAATCCCCATCTGGGATACCATTTTACATACTACTAACGGCTTTCTGATGGCTGCCATCGGATTTGCACTGATCGATCTTTTTAACCGCAGTGACAGGTTTTCCATTAAAATGTCACCGTATTTTGTAGCTTTTTTTGCATTCTGTTTTTCAATGACTGTTGGTGTTATGTGGGAATTCTTTGAATTCAGTATGGACTGGTTCTTTGGAATGGATATGCAGAAAGACTGGATCGTACCGGCCATCAACTCTGTGAAGCTGAATCCTACCGGTGCAAATGTTCCGATCCATGTAGATGTTCAGTCTCTGGTCGTTAACGGCGAGACCTGGAATCTGGGCGGCTATCTTGATATCGGTATTGTTGACACCATGAAAGATCTGATCGTAAACTTTATCGGTGCAGTCGTATTTTCTATCATCGGTATTCTGTATCTGCGAAACCGCGGAAAAGGAAAGCTGGCAGCTTCTCTGATCCCGCAGGTACGCAGCAAACAGGAAGAAGAGCATTCTTCCAAGGATCAGTAAGATCCACAGCTACCGAAACTGGCACACTTTTCTGGAAATATTCTCCAGTTCTTCTCTGGAAAGCTCAGGAAGTCTTTCCAGCTGATCCATAAACATGGCAAGTGTCTCTTTTCGCTGCAATTCCACCATCTGGGTGTAGAAATTAACCACTACCCCGGTGGCAATGGCAACTACAAAAATCGAATAGATCGTCAGAAGAACGGAACACATTTTTCCAATAAAAGTAACCGCAACCACATCACCAAATCCGGCAGTGGAGATCACCGCATAGCAATACCACAGCGCATCTCCGTATCGGTTAATGTCCGGTTCAACCAGCTGGATCACTGCTGCGACAGCAAAAATAAACACAATAAAACCAATGATAATTTTATCTGCGCGAGTCCGTTTTAAAACACTGCCTAATACTTTAATTCTTTTCATGCCCCTGTCCTCCAATGAAATAATCTGTTGTCTGAAATTAATTGAAGTATAGTATAAAACGGTTTCACTTGCAATATGAAAGGAGCTTAACAGTATGAAAGATAATAAAGCAATGAAATACATCACTTTGATCACCGGAGTTTTAACACTGTTGTTAGGAATTTACACTCTTGTAAGGCCAATGAGGACTTTTCTCTCAATCGGCTGGATCCTGGGAATCCTTCTGTTTGTAAATGGTATTGAACTTGTAATCCTTTCTTTATCCAAAGAAAAGAAAGAGATCGGGGGATGTATTCTCGGTGTTCTGGAAGGACTTGCAGGTATTATCTTATTATTCAGCGGCATCCAGCGTTTCATCACAGATGTAATGGCTGCTTATCTGGTTGGTGCAAGTATTCTGGTTTATGGTATTTTCCAGATTGTCAGCGGCACAAAGGTATATAAAACTTCTAAAGGAAAAGGTATCCTGAGCATTGTGTGCGGTGTTTTATCCGTGATTGTCAGCATCATTTCATTTACCCATCCTGTGCTTACCATGATCTCTGCAGGATATATGATCGCTTTTTCTGTTTTGATGCAGGGTATCAATATGATCGTACTTGGAATCAATTTTGGAAAGGCAGAAAGCTGACAAAAAGGGTATAACTGTATGAATAACGCAAAAAGCCCCAAAAACGTATCTTTAAAAAATCAGCTTGAATTGTGGCTGTTCTGTACACTCATTGGTGCTGTTGCCGGTGCACTGGTATGGATCCTGCTGAAAATAATGGCAGTCGGAACTGAATTTCTATGGAAATGGCTTCCCGGAAAAACCTCTGTTCCCTATTATACGATTCTTATCTGTGCAGCCGGTGCGGCAATTATCGGTATTTTCCGAAAAATATTCGGAGACTATCCCGAAGATCTGGAAACCGTTATGGAAAAAGTCAGAACAGAAAAAAGATACGAATACAAAAACATGCTTGTAATGATGGTTGCAGCACTGCTGCCATTACTCATAGGAAGCAGTGTAGGTCCCGAAGCCGGACTTACCGGAATCATCGTAGGTTTATGCTACTGGGCCGGAGACAACCTGAAATTTGCCAGACAGAATACCAGAAATTATTCACAGGTCGGTGCCGCAGTCTCCATGAGTGTGCTGTTTCATGCACCTCTGTTCGGCATTTTCGAAGTAGAAGAAAACTCTGAAGAAGATCTTGCCTCCTTAACAAAGGGTTCCAAAGTATTTCTTTACGGAATCGCGCTGGCTGCAGGCACTGGTATTTATGCAGGTTTATCTGCACTTTTTGGTGCAGGACTCTCTGGATTCCCATCCTTTGATATGGTGGAAATCCAGAAAAAAGACTATCTGCTTATGATTCTGTATATTTTGTGTGGTCTTATCCTGGCCTGCTTCTATCAGGCAACGCACAAACTGACCGGAAATATTTCCAGCAGATTCCCGGCAGTTGTCAAAGAAATTTTTGCAGGTTTATGCCTTGGAATCACGGGTTCCTTCTTACCTGCACTTATGTTTTCCGGAGAAGAACAGATGGGAACACTTATGAAAACCTATACCTCTTATCTGCCACTGGCACTTATTGGCATTGCGTTTCTCAAGCTCCTGCTGACAAATCTGTGTATTCAGTTCGGTTTAAAGGGAGGACATTTTTTCCCTGTCATCTTTGCCGGAGTATGTATGGGATACGGCATTGCAATGCTGACCTGCGGGCCGGACGGGGGACATGTGGTATTTGGAGCTGCAATCGTTACTGCATCACTTCTCGGCGGAATTATGAAAAAACCACTGGCAGTAACCATGCTTCTCTTCCTCTGCTTCCCGGTCAAAATGTTTATCTGGATTTTCATTGCAGCAGCAGCTGGAAGCAAACTCTCTACATTAAAACCAGAGCAGGTAAGTTCTGCCGTTTAACAAAACAACCAAGCCCCCCGTTGATTTCTCAACGGGGGTTTCTTATATCCATTTTGGGTACATGCAGATACTCTTCTGCACTCCTGCAGATTTCCTCTTCTGTTTTTTCAGCGATTTCTTTATCTTCTGCGCTGACAGAAATATACATCTTAAGTTTCGGCTCTGTACCAGACGGACGAATCACAATGGAACAGTTGTCTTCCAGCAGAAACTTCAGCACATCAGATTTTGGCAATCCATCAAGACCTGCTGCATAGTCCAGAAGTTTAAGCACCTTCTTATTACCAAATTTCTCAACATCACCACGAAACGCCTTCATGATCTTCTGCATTTTGACAAATCCGACACTGCCATCAAATTCATAACTGTGCAGGGTATTCAGACAGTATCCATACATCCGGTACAATTCATCCAGTTTATCCAGAAGACCAATGCCTTTCGTAGCATAATAGCTGAACATCTCACAGATCATGCAGGCACCGTTCACGCCATCTTTGTCGCGAACATAGGAGCCGGTCAGATAACCATAGCTTTCCTCAAAGCCAAAGACATAACTGTCGGCTTTCTTCTGCTCTTCCAGTTTGCCGATCTGCTCACCGATAAACTTAAAGCCCGTCAGAACATTGATCGTACGCAATCCATAATGCTCTGCGATCTGCTGTGCCATGTCCATCGTTACAATGGTTTTAACCATAACCGGATCTGCGGGCATTTTATGGTGCTTCTGACGCTGGCTGCAAATATAATCCAACAATAACATCCCCGTCTGATTCCCCGTCAGCAATTCATACTCTCCCACATGATTCTTAACCGCAATCCCCACACGGTCACAGTCCGGGTCTGTAGCCAGCATCAGATCTGCATTGCATCTTTTGGCATATTCTATCCCCAGTGCCATTGCTTCCTTAATTTCCGGATTCGGATACGGACAGGTCGGAAATCTTCCGTCGGGCTGCTCCTGCTCTCTCACCACCGTAATATTCGTATATCCCATCTCTTTCAGGGTACGGGTAACAGGTTTTAAGCCACTTCCATTCAATGGACTGTATACGATCGCAATATTCTTATCAACTTCCTCACCAAATAAAACAGACTGGCTTTTCACCTGCTCTATAAACGCGGTAAATACCTCATCCTGAATATACTGAATGCTGCCATTTGCAATTCCTGTCTCAAAATCACTGTTTCTGACATCCGCAAAAATATCCAGCTTCTCAATCTCTTTCAGGATGTTATCCGCTGCCTCCACTGTGATCTGGCAGCCATCCGGTCCATAAACCTTATAACCATTATATTTGGATGGATTATGCGATGCCGTGATCATCACACCCGCAGAGGTATGCAGATATCTTGCTGCAAAAGAGACGGTCGGAACCGGCATAAGAACCGGCCAGATACTGACTCTGACACCGTTCGCTGCAAACACTCCGGCAGCAGTTCTGGCAAACACATCACTCTTGATCCGGCTGTCATAACCGATTGCCACAGACGGTTCCTCAAAATTTTTCTTCAGATAATCAGCCAGCCCCTGCGAAGCCTTTGCTATGGTATAAATATTTATACGGTTTGTTCCGGCACCGATCACACCACGCAGACCGCCGGTACCAAAAGCAAGATCCCGATAAAAAGCATCTTCCATCTTTGCATCATCCATTGATCTCAATTCTTCAACGATATCTTCATCCATCGCTGCCTGTTTCATCCAACGCTCATATTCTTTCCTGTAATCCATTTCCATCTCCTCATTCTTATCCTCTCACATCAAGAAACTGTGCCTGTCCACTGATGGTAAGTACTTCAGAATCTGCCGGGACAAAAATACAGTCCCCCTTATAAAACTCCATGCTTCCATCCTCACAGGAGATCGTACCGCATCCATTCACGCACAAAAGCACACGGAATGCAATCTCATCTGCACGATAATGCACCTTCTGGCGGCGTTCAGTATTTATCAGCATCCGATATACTTCAAAGTATTTACAGCGCGTCAACAGTTCCAAGGCAACTCCCTGACGATATCTCAGCACACGAAGCGGCTGCCGGGGTTCCATACTGCTTTTCAGATTCGCCACCTTCAGAGCCTTGTCAATGTGAAGTTCCCTCTTTTTGCCGTCTTTTCCCGTGCGGTCATAATCATACAGCCGATAAGTCAGATTCGAATTCTCCTGGATTTCTGCCACCAGTGTACCCGCTCCAATTGCATGGATCGTACCGGCCTCAATAAAAAACAGATCATCCTTTCTGACCGGAACCTGCTGCAGATAATTCATAAGTGTCCCATTTGCAATAGCCTTTCGCATCTCCGCTTCGGAGCTGTCACGCTTCAGACCATACACCAGCTTTGCATCTCTGCCGGCATCCAGCACATACCACATTTCCGTTTTTCCAAGCTGTCCCTTCTCGTGCTCCCGTGCATATTCATCCGTAGGATGCACCTGAACGGAGAGATCCTTTTTTGCATCAATAAATTTAATCAAAATCGGAAGCTCCGTCATTCCTCTGTGACGCTCTCCCAGATACTCCGGGTGATTTCGCAGCACCTCTGCCAGCTTCATACCAGCAAACTCACCGCCGACCACATAACTCGGACCGTCCGGGTGCGTAGAACATTCCCAGGTCTCTGCCACGGGTGACAGATTGATTCCCTTTTCAAATTCATCATTCAGTCTGCTTCCGCCCCAAAGATAGTCCTTTCCGGACGGTCTGAGCAAAAGAGGCATATTCCCGTCATTCATCAAAAGCTTCCTTCCATTTCTCAATACTCAAGTTCAAATTTCTGCTTATCATGAACATTGATGTCTTCCCCAAGCTGCACCTCGATCAACTTCAGTTCCGTTTCAGCAATCACCGTATGGCGGCATCCGGCAGCCATCGTGATCACATCTCCTACCCTGACACTCTGCTCCATACCATCTACGATCGTCTTTCCCTTACCGGAAATAACGACCCAGACCTCATCTCGATTCTTATGACTATGGTAATTCATCTTGTGACCCGGATTCAACGTCACTTTGATGGTTATGGATTCACTGTCAATATCAATGATCTTAAAACTGCCCCACGACTTCTCAGCAAACATCACACGATGATCCAGAGTACTCACAAACGGTTTAATGTAGGAGCTCTGTTCCTTATCCGATACAAGAATTCCCTCCGGTGACGCGGAAATGACCACATCATTCAGCCCCATGCAGAGGATTGGAATATCCAGTTCATTGACAACGTGGACGTTTTCACAATTCTCATTGAACAGAGCCTCACCCACTGCACGGCTGTCCATGGCCTCCGTCAGCGTATTCCACGTACCCAGATCCTTCCATGTACCTGCAAAACGCATGACTTCAATCTCCGGCTCATGCTCGACAACCGCATAGTCAAAACTGATCTTTTTCAGAGTCTCATATTTACAGAACAGATCATCATAATCCAGAAAACCGATCAGCTCATGCGCCCGCTCCAGAACATAGCCCAGTCTGAAGGCAAACACACCGCCATTCCACAGTGCACCCTTTTCGATATATTCTTTTGCCACTTCCTGTGTCGGTTTCTCCTTGAACATAGAAACCCTGCTTACCGCTTCCTTGCCAAGCGGAATGATGTAGCCATATTTCTCACTCGGATAGGTAGGCTCAATCCCCATCAGGACAAGATTCGAATCGCTTTTCTGTGCTCTCTCGCCCAATGCCTTCAATGCTTCAAAATAGTCATCCTCCACATAAGGATCCACCGGGCAGACAACCACAGATTCCTCCTCCCCGACTCCCTGCACATCCTTCAGATAAGCTGCTGCAAGTGCAATCGCCGGAAAGGTATCACGGCGGCACGGCTCCACACTGATTCCCACGTTCTCCCCAAGCTGGTTGTGGATTGCAGATACCTGCGACTTTGAAGTTGCGATCGTAACCGTAGCATCCGTGTCAATCGTCTTAATCTGCCGATATACACGCTGCACCATAGATTCCAGGGAGCCATCCTCCTTATGAAAAATTTTGATAAACTGCTTGGAACGGATATCATTAGAAAGCGGCCACAGACGCTGGCCGGAACCACCGGATAATAAAACTATATTCATAACAAAACTCCTCCGTTAAGTATAACCACACGATGTATAAAAATAACAAGCCGCATCCATATCTCTACAAATGCGGCCAAAATACATTATCGATCACAGCAGCCTGTTATCGTTCTGCGCGCATCGGATTATTCAGGAAGTCCTCATAAGACAGGCGCAGTCCGTCTTCTAACTCCGTCTTGTAAGTCCAGCCAAGCTTCGCTGCCTTGGAAACATCCAGAAGCTTCCGCGGTGTACCATTCGGTCTGGAAGTATCCCATTCGATCTTGCCGGTATATCCGACCACTTTTGCCACCAGCTCCGTCAGTTCCCGGATGGTCAGCTCCTTACCCGTACCGGCATTGACAGTCTCATTACCGGAATAATGATTCATCAGGAACACACACAGGTTTGCCAGATCATCCACATACAAAAACTCACGCAGCGGAGAACCATCTCCCCAGCAGACAACACTCTCTAAACCATTCACCTTCGCTTCATGGAAACGGCGGATCAAAGCAGGCACGACATGACTGTGCGTCGGATGATAGTTGTCATTCGGTCCGTACAGGTTGGTCGGCATAACAGAAATATAATCCGTACCATATTGACGGTTCAGAAACTCACAGTACTTAAGCCCGGAAATCTTGGCAAGTGCATAGACCTCATTGGTCTTTTCGAGCTCACTTGTCAAAAGGCAGTTCTCCTTCATCGGCTGAGGCGCCATGCGCGGATAAATACAGGAAGAACCAAGGAACTCCAGCTTCTTACATCCGTTTTTCCATGCAGAATGGATAACATTCATCTCCAGCGTCATATTATCGTACATAAAATCTGCCAGTGCTTCCTGATTTGCAATAATACCTCCGACCTTTGCGGCAGCAAGAAAAACATAATCCGGCTTTTCCTCTGCAAAAAACGCTTCCACCGCATCCTGACGAATCAGATCAAGCTCCTTGTGTGTGCGGGTAACAATATTCGTATATCCCTGACGTTTAAGCTCACGTACAATCGCAGAACCTACCATTCCACGATGACCTGCAACATAGATTTTTGCATTTTTTTCCATCATTATCCTCTGCCTTCTTTCTTATAAAACAGCCTTCATGGCCTTCTCACGCTTTGCACGTTCCCGGTCATGCTTAGCCATGATCTCAACAAGCTGCTCATAGGTCGTGGACTGCGGATTCCAGCCAAGAACCGTCTTTGCCTTGGTCGGATCTCCCCACAGATTGTCAACATCTGTTGGACGGAACCACTGCGGATTGACACATACAAGCATTTTTCCGGTAGCCACATCATAACCTTTTTCCTCGATACCGGAGCCTTCCCAGCGGATCGTGATACCGTTGGCTGCAAATGCTTTCTCCGTAAAATCACGCACGGTATGCTGAACACCCGTTGCGATCACAAAGTCCTCCGGCTTGTCCTGCTGCATGATCAGCCACATACACTCAACATAGTCCTTTGCATAACCCCAGTCACGAAGAGAATCCATATTTCCAAGTTCCAGATGATCCTGAAGCCCCTCCGCAATACGCCCCGCAGCCAGAGTGATCTTGCGGGTAACAAAGTTTTCGCCACGGCGCTCCGATTCATGATTAAACAAAATTCCATTTACGGCAAACATGCCATAAGCATCACGGTACTCCTTCACCATCCAGAAACCATACTGCTTCGCAACCGCATATGGGGAATATGGATGAAACGGCGTTGTCTCACGCTGAGGAACCTCCTCCACCTTGCCGTACAGCTCAGAGGTAGAAGCCTGATAAACCTTGCAGGTCTTTGTCAGCCCACAGACACGGACAGCTTCCAGAATACGCAGAACACCAAGCGCATCTACATCACCAGAATATTCCGGTGCATCAAAAGACACCTGCACATGGCTCTGTGCCGCAAGATTATAAATCTCATCCGGTCTGATCTCATTCACAAGACGAATCAAACCAGAAGAATCAGAGAGATCACCGTCATGCAGGGCAATCGCATTCTTCTCGATCAGATGATCAATACGGGCGGTGTTTGAGATAGATGCACGACGGACAACACCATGAACCTCATATCCCTTTTCCAGAAGAAACTCTGCGAGGTAAGAACCATCCTGTCCGGTAATACCAGTAATCAATGCTTTTTTCATTTTATGTACCTTTCCTTTATCATCTTACTTTTTTTAATCTGGCTATAGTTTAGCGTAAAGGCTAACAAGAAATAAACGGCATAATGAGTCGAATGTTAGCACAATATTGGTTTTTTACGATTTATTTTCATCATCAATTATATCTTCATAGCAAAAAAACAGTGGATTTACCACTGTTTCCGATATTCGCCCGGACTGATACCTTCTATTTTACGAAATACTCTGCTAAAATAGTTCGCACTATCCATTCCTACCATAACGCCAATCTCATCTATAGTTTTATCTGTGAAACGAAGCAACTGCTTGGCTCTGGTGATTCGTCGTTCTATCATATAATTATTGATTGTTACGCCATAGGTTTCTTTAAATATTTTGCTCATATAAAATTTGTTAATAAAAAACTTCTCCGCCAAATCATCCAGAACGATTTTCTCTGTGTAATTTTCATCAAGAAACGCTTTGATGGAAGATAATTCCATCCTCTTGCGACTTACTCTTACACTTTCAGGATGCCAGGACTGTTCCATAAGAAGAGTCAACAGAACACTAAGTTTTTCATTGATTCGCATATCTCGGATATAATCTGAAGAAGACGCCAGTTTATAAATATCTGTAAATATATCAGTAAACCGTGTCGGTTCCTTCGGATGAAATACTGGATGACCACCTCGTTCTTTATACTTCTCATGCACCGATGGAAGAGAAGGTGCATAAAAATGACACCACTGAAGAGACCAGAGATTTTTATTTAAATCCTCATTTTCTCCACCGTTGTTATTATCCGCACAATGAATTCCTGTGCTATGGCTATATGCCTTTCGACAGTCAATGAAAACACAGTCACCTTCTGCCAGTTTATACTCTCTTCCCTCATATTCCAGTTCACCGCTTCCGCTCAACACAACAAAACATAAAAACGATACCAGGTTCGATCGCTTCAATATGTGCGGATGAATGGCCTTGAGAGAACCAACTTCCTGAAGGTGGATCAGAGATGTTCTGGCAAAAACTGACGGTGTATAAAGAACTCTGGAGGAACTTACAGAGGATGACTGTGGATTAAATAATTCCTGTTCCATAAGCTCCCCCTTTCCATAATCCTTAAATTTCTCGTTCAAAATTTTACTTTATAGTGATATCCAGATTTTTTATTCCCACACAAGCTTACAATCAGCCACACCAACCAAACTGTCCATAAACACTTCATTCAGTCGATTCTCTACCTGCTGCTTTGTAACACCTTTCTTCAGGATAACCTGCAGGAATCCTCCGCCGCCGGCACCGCAGACAAGCTTCCCATCAATCAGTTCTTCAATACTACTGAATATCTGCTCAATCAAAGTATTACTGCTTCCTGCATCAACTTTTTTACTCAGTTCCCAGTGGTAATCCAGAAGTTTTGCAAAGCCATCTACATTGCCACGTTCCAATTCGAAGCACATTAAAGCTGCTGTTTTCTGGATTTCTTCCAAAGCAAAAAGACTGTCTGGTTCGTTTCCAACGTAACGTCCGACGACATCACGAAGAAGGTTACGGGCAAGTCTTCTCTGTCCGGTATAAATCAGAACAAATCTGTCATCCAGTTCCCTCTTTGCAAACTCTGGGATATCCACGTGCGTTACTTTTAACTGCTGATCAATTCCTGGCATAGAGGTAATGTATTTCAACCCTGGAGTGATTCCTCCTACCTGATCCTGCCAGCCGCCACCAGTAGACATGATCTGTTCCATAGCAAGCACATGCGCGTAAAGGTCTTTCTCTGTATATTCAATTCCCATAAACTCAAATACTGCTTTTACACAAGCTGCAGAAAGAATAGATGAAGTACCAAGCCCGGATCCTTTTGGAACGTTAGTTACTTCAGAATGCATTTCAAATCCACCACCAAGACGATCCAGAATCTCATCCAGACTACTTCCTTCTTTTGGAATAATTCCACAGGCAAGCAGACATGCTTTCTGCAGAGCAAACGGATCAAATGGATCACCAGTTGCCTGAAGCGGCTCAATCGTATCAAATTCTCCATGAACATCCATATCACGACTGTCGAAAACAATCTTCTTCTCACTAAGCTTCTCCAGTGTGACTTCTACAGGCTTCTGCCCATTCAGAAGAATCGCCACATTCAGTACTGTACCGCCATTTTCATTACAATATGGAGGTGTATCACTCCATCCACCGCCCCAGTTGACACGAAGCGGCAATTTTACTGTATGCTTTTCTGTGACGATTCGAGCATTTTCATTATAAGACAAATTTCTGAGCGTTGTAGCCAGAACCTCTGACTGAATCGTGCTGAAACATTCCTGAACCTCATCTTCGTCCTCCAGAATGGTTCCCAGATAATAATGAAGACGCATTTTTTCACTAAAATCTGCTTTTCTGATCCGACGTTCCAGCCATTCCTTCTGTATCTTTGTCAGCGACTCTCTCTTCCTCAGTTTAGCTGCCGGCACTTTGTTTCGGATTGCTTTCGCAATCTCATCCATCGCAACCAGATCTGCCATTCGCTTATTCCATGCAATGATCGCATCCGGATCCGCGTCGTTAAATCCAGAACAAAGAGATTTTTTCTGTGCTTCTCTCCATGCGGAAAGATCCGCCTGATCTTCTCCCTTTACAATTGCATACAGATTTAAGGCGGCTTTGACCGCTTCCTCAATCGTGTCTTTTTCCGGGTATAAGGCAGCCGACCATAATGTATGAGAATCATTCTCCCACAGCTTCGCACCAAGCTCCTTTTCAATCTCATCCAGATCTCGTCCAAACAGTCTGTTCTCTTTCGGATTATCATTAATACCAAAAATACGGACAATGAACTTTCCATCTCTCTGTTTCAGTCCATGCAAAACAACATCAGCCGGAATCACCTCATCATGAATATCAATATAAGAAAGGACACAATTCTCTCCCACTTCTGAATTACCATGCACATAAGAAACTTCCAGATAACAGTTTTTACCCATATTTGCTCTGCTGCTTAAAACACTGTTATAGCCTGCTGTATCACTATCCTTAATACTACTTCCAACCAAACGTCCCCAGCCAAGTTCACGATACTCATCTACACCACCGCTCATCAGTTTCAGGATTTCTCTCGTTGTACCAAAATGAATAAATTTAGCCGGTGCCAGACGAAGCAATTTCATCCTGTATGGACGCAATGCCTCCCACACACGTTCTCTTGGACGGGCAAGTTGAAATTCATCTAGCATTTCCAAATATTCCACCCAATTGTAACTTTTCTTCTCACTGCGTCGATTAAACCAGTAATACAAGCTTTTCAGGACACAGTATCGAAAGTCCGTGAGACTCCGTGTATTATCTGTAATACCATAGTAGTGATAGTAACCAACAAGCATCTGATTCAGTTTAACGATTACCTCTCTCAGTCGAATCGTCCGCATGCTTTTAATCAATTGGTGTATTTCTTTACATTTCTTGCGGAATTTCTTCTTGCTGGTTTTCCTCTTTACCCGGAATCTTCCGTCCTGACTATGCGAACAGTAGTGTGTAAATCCCAGAAAATCAAAAGTTTCCGGCTTTGTCCCAAGTTTCTGGCAGTCACTTTCCGCAAATCTGCCAAACTTGATGAGCCTGCTCTTTTCTTCTTCCAGATCTAATCCGAAGTAACCCATCCTACGTTTCAATCTCTCATAGAATCGCTCTGCTTCCTCTTTATATTGAAAGCAGCACACAAAATCATCAGCATAAACAATTATGCCGCTATATCCCCTGCATGCAGGTTCAACCTTTTCCTTAAACCACCACAACAGCACATAGTGCATGTAGATATTTGCAAGCACTGGTGAGCACACATTTCCCTGCCCAGAACCCCATTCGGATTCTTCGTACTGGAAGCCGTTCATAATCCCTGCCTTCAGCATCCTCTGCACAAGTCTTGTGATGTTCGGGTCTTTGATTCTGGATTCTACGAACCTGATTATCCATTTATGGTCGAGATTATCAAAGAATCCGCGTATATCTGCATCAAGCACATAATTCGTGAAATTCTTCTCTATCATGGTGTTCAGCTTCTTTATCGCTTTATGGCATCCTCGGTTAGGTCTGAACCCCATCATTTCATCATAAAAGTGAGGTTCAAACACTGCTTCCAGGATTCTCCGCAATGCTTCCTGCACCAGTTTGTCCTCGTAGCTATAGATATTAAGAGGTCTGGTCTTACCATTCTCTTTCGGGATTTCTATCCTTCTTGCCGGTTTCGGTTTGTAGGATTTCCTTTTCAGCCTCGCTACCAAATCTTCAAGGTTGCGTTCAAGGTTCTTCCCATATTCTTCTTTTGTCATCCCGTCAATTCCTACCGCTTTCGTTCCGTCCATTTCTTTATGGCAGTCTGCTAACAGTTCTTTATTGATAAGGTGTCCAACAGAAGTAAAGACCATGTCTGGATTTTCGCTTGATAACTGCGATATTCTCTCCAATTTCGTTTCCATTATTTCTCCAATCTCTGCGTATTGATAATGTTTCCTCTTTGATATTACTTTGCATGGCAGGACTGTGAGGAACAGTCCCTCTCGGCTTCCCTCCGGTGTGCTTATTATTCACACCATCAAAGGTACTATCCGGCCATCCGACTACCTGTGCATCATTTTCCTTCCTTGTTACCTTGTCAGAAATACCACAGACCTTACACTTTTCCATGGAATACACAGGTTCTCCCCAGTTGACGAACCATCATTGTACAGCATGATAAGCTCCTTCCGACACCGCCGCAGTGTGTGAAATCTCGCCGTGACGATAAACCCACATGTTGGCTTCTGCTCAGGCAACGGCATCGCCCTACGGACTTATCGGGATTACGGTGCTCAATCACTTACCCTACTGCCTAACGTTCCACGCTTGACTCGCACTGTTACCAATGCAAGCCCAGGATTTGCTACCGATGGCTTGGCTAGAGCCTTTTCGGACGGGATTTCCACCCGCTAAATGGTTCACCCTTGGCTGGGCGCACTGCCTGACCCCGTCTATTCCATATTGACTAATAATATCAAATTTATTTGTATCTGCATAACGTGTCTCAAACGGGGGGGGTTATATCCGTTATAGGAATGTGAACAAACATGCTTAAAGATCATATATGCAAATTCTTCTATAAAGTATTCTATCTTCCACCTAATAAGCAAATGCTTAATGGTTTTATCTTTTTTAAAAAAAGCGTTATTCCACAGCAAATGCCCAAAATCAACAGCGCCTCAACAATTACCAATATAAAAGGAACATCTACTCCTACTATTGCGAAGACTGGTATTATGACATACTGAAAAACATATCCCTGTACTGCATAAATTCCCATAGAGAGCGTTCCCACCCCCCCCACTAGATTTTTGGCGGTTTTGAATTTATTCACTGTCACATTCATTAATAAATTAATTCCTGAAAGCACAAATACCGATCCAGCAAAGCCGATAGTCCATCGGTATAAATCGTAATACATTTGTATCCATGGATTTTCTTTTCCTAATATTGCAAATCCAGAAACATAAATATAAGTGCCCGTCTGCATAAAGCGCAACAAGATTAAAAGCACAAAGCCTGATACTATCAATACAACCTTCTGAATTTTATTGCTGACTCTTACACCATGTAAATTCCACATATAACCAGCAACAAAAAATGGATACAAAAATTTCATATACCCTAAATTGAATTTATCCGGAGTAATAAAGAAGGCAATCATCAAAAGCAACATTACAGCCTTATTGTCCCTAAATAGATAATGGATTCCGGCTACTATAGCAGAGCATAGCAATATCGCCCACAAAAACCAAAGCGTTCCAAACAAAGTAATCACATAGCGCTTAACCCACCAGATGATTCCTGACCCGTTCAATTGCCCCGTTAATATTCTGACTGCAAAATCGATTGTTCCCCAGCAGATAATAGGAAGTACAAGCGTTTTCACACGGTTTATAACCAGCTCTTTCGGAGTACGCTTCTTTATTGTATAGAAGAACAAATATCCACTCAACAATGCGAACAGAGGCATATGAAAACTGTAAATCAGCTTAAAAACCGGATCATTAAAAAACAGCCTACTTCCCACATAAGAAATCTTACTTCCATATTGAATGGAATGTCCGAGAAGTACTAGAAAAATTGAAATGCCTTTCATAATGTCCAAATATGAATTTCTCTGTTTCTTATCCGAGTTCATCTTTGCTATTCCTCAATTTTATTCTTCAATTTCTTTATAGTAAATATAGGCGCCAAAACTTCGTATGGCAACATAGCTAGCACATTAGCAAGAACAACGGCTATCCAACTTCTAGTAATCTGAACCAAAATATAGGCCAACGGTATAAAAATAATTCCAGCGAACGTCATCCAAATCATTTGTAACTTAAAATATGACATACCGTTGCCTATCGTAGTATTCACATTATGTGCAACAAAAACGACGCTTGAACATACAAATACAAGCCCATATACTATGTTTGCATGAATTACTCCTGTACCAAGCCAAATATCAAATACTACACCCAAAAAAGGGACAATCAGAAGTTCCGCGACAAAGCATGCCAATGTTAAAATTAAAAATACACGGTATATTTTCAATATCCAGACATAATTCTTTTGGGCTTGTGCTTTCGTTACTGCTGACCAAACAGGAGTTAATGCAAGTGAAATTATCATTGCGGCGGTTTTAAATATCTTGAAATACGCCTGATATTCAACAACATATTCTGGTGCAGTAAAATTTGAAATCAAAAATTCATTTGCCGAAGAAACAACCATAAAAACGATCTGAAGCCAAAGAAGTGCTATTCCCACGTTACAAATTTGCTTGATGTAATTTTTATTGAAACATTTGAAACTAGGAACCTTACCTTTTAACATGGTTGAAAATACTACAATGCTACATATTATGTAGGGAACGTTAGCCGCCACTACGTTAACCCAAGACATCATAAGAAGGTT
Organism: Blautia sp. MSK17_66; assembly: GCF_020538025.1. NCBI lineage: Bacteria > Bacillati > Bacillota > Clostridia > Lachnospirales > Lachnospiraceae > Blautia > Blautia sp. MSK17_66. The sequence goes on along the minus strand of NZ_JAJBNQ010000003.1, from coordinate 80,484 downwards.
TTCAGAAATACTTTTCGATGGCAAAACCAAAAGAAAAAGCAGAATTAGAATATTCGTGAACAGGGCTAAAGCATTAACTATTGCAGAACGTTGATATGCATACAGGATAGATGTAATAATTTTCAAAACAATCTGCAACATTATTCCAATAAAAACAATTCGAACGCATTTGACTAAAATGAAATTTTCAACCAATGATGAAGATACATTGAAAATATTGTTCCAATCTGCTAAAGGAATACAGGCATAGCCTGCTATGCCAATCACGATAGCAATGATTGACATAAGAATATATGTCGTTGAAATGCTATCCCTTATACCTTTTTGATTATTTTTTTCAATAAAAACAGGAAGCTGATTTCTTAAACCTTGCCCTAAACCTAGATCAAAGAGCACCACCCAATTTAATATAGAAAGAATTGTATACCAAATTCCTAGAACTGTTTGGTCTCCAAAGAATCTAAGATACAATGGAAGAAGGACGACAGAGATAATCAAGGATCCTCCTTTAACAACAAAGGCTCCAATAATGTTTTTTAATAACATTTCATTGCTTGCAATTATTTTTTTCAGTTGATTAAACATAATTCTCCTATCCTTCAGACTGCATTTCATTATATTCATTCTTTTCAATCTTCCGTGCAAAGTACATGAAAAACGTAGTAAACAATAATGTCATATAATGAGGTTCAGTATTTATAATGATTAACGTAATTACAAGAATCACTGCGGAAATAAAACGATTGTCCGACATCATAAAACACGCTTTTATCTGCAAAAATAAATATAATAATCCTGGAATCACTCCATAATATAACATCATAGTAAATGTAGTATTTATATTCGAACCATCTACCATGTATCTCAATATACCTGCCATCTGAGCTCGCATACTATCAATTTCCAATATATTGATTCCAAACGGATGTCGTACAACAAGGTTCATATCTATTAATGTACTATACAATCTTGTTGCTGTCGATTCATTAGATGTATTACTTATTTTAGGTATGATATCAGGTGAAATAAATTCTATGATTCCATACAAAATATCATTATTAAAAAAGATTATTACAGTTATCCCTATGATGACCGCTGTCATCAAAAATTGTACTTTTTTATTAAATCCCTCAGCACTTTTCAATGCGTAGATCAAAAAAACCGGAATTAACAAAAGATAACCTGTTGTAGACTTCATAGAAAAAATGCACACAACCATAAGTATCTGATAAATGATAGTTTTCCAAGAAATCTCTTTTCGCACTGCCACCAGTATTGATGCAAAAATAACATAACCCTGATACATTCCCGGTTCCCAGAATATTCCTATGTTACGTTCTAATATTTCATACTCTGCTTTATGAAACTTTGCATATATTCCATAAAAGTCATAACTCCATCCTGATGTTTTCAATACCGTACCGGGCATAACATTTAAAACTTGTGGAAAATAAAAGAACACTAAAGAACATACCACAAGAACTAACATTGTTTTAATATAAGCATCTATAAAATAATCAAAATCTACCATCTGCACAATCAACCATGGCATCAGTAATGCGCAATAGGTTGCCAAATATCCTGTAAAATTACTTTTTCCCAAAAGCATGACAACAATTAGCCCTAACGCTGCCAAAATCATAAATATGTCATTAATTTCTTTTTTAAGGTATCTCGATCTACTTTTATGCGTTAAAAGATAACATGCAAAAAACACTATAGTAATATTCATATTAATAGTACCTATCGTACCCATGTATTTGTAATGCAAAACAGAGCCTGACATTACCAAAAGATATATAATTGTTAAATATGCAAATATCCGTTTTTTATTTTTTACTCTTATAACCACTATTTTTTACCTCATCTTATAGTAGAAATAATGTAACCTACCAATCGTGCCAACATCTGGCAAAATGTTTCCCACTATTGCAAATCTCAAGGTTCTTTATTATTTTCATATTTATCACACTAAAAAATCTCGTGTTTTAATACGGTATTTTGAAAAAGTGAAAGACTCGATACAACATAACACCTTAATCAGCTTACTCTTCTGTAATAATTTTCCGCAAAGGGAATTTTCCCCAACCTCTGCGTAATACTTATTCCGATCACCTGATTTTTGCCCAGCGTGAATCCGAAAACCGGAAATCACACTGTCCAGTGTGTAGAGGGCTTCATATTTTGCAAACTCTTTCCAGAGATGGTAATCTCCGGCGGTTTTATACTGCACCAGAACATGACCTGCCTTATCCCACAGATTCTTACTCCAAAACATAGATTCCTGCTCTAGAAAAGTTGCCACTCTACCGTCCATATATCCTTTGCGAATAAAATTTCGTGGAAAAACAGGAGTAATTCTCGGAACATTATGAGCCACCCCACGCTCGTTGTAATGGCACGGAATTCCCGTACACCACTGAATTCCCGTTTTCTCCATAACGATTGCCACCAACTCACATGCCCACGGCATATACATATCATCGGAATTCAGCCAGGCATAAATTTCTCCACTTGCCATTCTGAAGCCTTTGGTTATTGCATCATACATACCGTTATCTTTTTCGCTGATCCAGCGCATATTATACTGATTCTCATATTTTTTTATAATATCCAGTGTTCCATCTGTACTTCCTCCGTCGACAATAATATGCTCCACGTTATCGTAGGTCTGCCGCATAATTGACTTGATACAATCCTCTATGTATTTTTCACTGTTGTAACAAGCGGTTACAATAGATACCTTTGGATGATGATTCACTTGCATTTCCTCCTTGATAAAAACAATCACCTGCTGTTTTTTGACATAGCTCTGTATATCATATCTACCGACTTCATATATATTTTCCCGAGCTTAGGACTACTTGAGATCAAAGACCTTAATCTCGGCAAAGTCAAACAATGCAGGATTTTAAACTTTGTTTGTTCAAAGTTTGACAGATAAGTCTCGTTCATTCTTTGAATATCTTTCTTATTTTGCTCCCTATACTTTTCATTTTCGCAAGCTCCATCAGCTTGATAGTTAACGATAAGGAAATCCAAATAGCAAGGAGAAATTCGTTTGCTACAGACAATCCACATTAAGTATTCTCTGTCCGCCAAAATTTTATAGGATGTATCGTAATTTTTCTCCTCAAACAGTTTTCGACAGTATACTGTACTTTGGTGGCAAATCATCGTCCGAAAGCAAGTAAATCTCGTCACTTTCTTTGGATAAGCGTTTATGCTGTCAAGTTTTCGGTTATAGCACAAACCGTAATAACACATCTCCTGCTTTTCTTTGATGGCTGCGTCGATTCTTTCAAGTACTGAGCCATCATAAAACCAATCACCACAATTCATAAAAATCAAATAATCACCGGTTGCAGCCTCTATTCCCTGGTTCATAGCATCATAAATGCCCGTATCTTTCTTTTGAATTAGCTTAATCTTGTCATTATACGGCAACTTCTCTATAGAACCATCTTTAGAAAAACCATCTTTTACAATGATTTCAAAATTATCATAACTCTGATTTAATGTGTTCTCTACAGTATCAATCAAATCTTGTCCGGCATTTAAGCATACCGTTATGATGCTAAATTTAATCAATGTCCCAACCTCCTTAACAGATTTCTTCCTATCGTTTCAATTCCTATCACAGAAATCGGGTATTCCCAGTGCAGGAAGTTCTTGATTTTTCTATTTAAAATCCGAAACTGCTTCAAATTGTTTTTCATAAAATTGGTAGGCATTTCAATCGCTGGTCTTTTTCCCTTTAAAACAAGTTCAAATACCTCGTGCCATTTTACAATCAATTTTTCCGGGGCATACTGTTTAGAATATTCTTTTCCATATTCCCCACATTTTTCATTGAATTCTTTTTCTTTCAGCAAACGCACGATGCAGCCTGCCAAATCCTTCGTATCATTATATAGCAAGCCTGTCTTTTCATTTTCTACAGTATCCAGAAAACCGCCGGATGCAATGGTAACAACCGGAACTCCGCGACTGGAAAAATCTATTGCACTGATACCAAAAGTCTCTGTCCGTCCTGAAGGATTGGCTACGCCGACACTTGTCCTAGCTATCAGCTCCTTCTTTTCCTCTCCCATTACACCATGGAAATGAACAGAAGGCAATAATTCACCAGCTCTGTCTGTGATTCCTTTTATAAAACTGTTTTCATATGACTCTTCAGCGATTCCGTATACACCAAGTTTTGAGTTCCTATCATAGAGTTTACCGCTGCCGACAACATGAAGTTGTGCATCAGGAACCTCTACTAAAACAGCCTTCCAGGCATTCGCCAACAGATGAAAACCTTTGGTTGGCACCAAGGACCCAATATATGTCACAGTTTTTCCATCATTTTCTTTGCGAAACGGTTCACTAACTTCTGGGTACATATTGTATATGTAGGTAGACTTCCGAATTACTTCATGATCAATATAACGATCATATTGCTGGTGCCCTACAAAAACATTTGCGCAAATAAAATCGTTCTTTACTAGTAGATTACAAAAATCATTAAGGTAAAAATTATGTCCCCATGTAATTGTTTTGATTTTTTCTGCTTCTACCGCAGAAAAGAAATCTATAGGCAAAGGCTTCCCCTCAAATACAGAACTGACTACAAGCACATCTGCTGCAATACTCTTTGCTGTTTGAGGAACAGCAAACAAATTATTTTCTATTACAATATCATCCACTTCGGGTAGTATCCCCTTACTGCTGGCAATCAATGTAATTTGATTGTCTGGATAATACCTTTTATACAACTGTGCCAACAATAATATACAGTATTCAGTACCACCAATTCCAGGATTACCCTTTGTTAAATCAGAACAATCCACATCCGCTATTGACTTGTTATTTATGTAAATTACGATTCGCATATTTTCTCTCCACTATTTAAAGAAGAATCTCGTTAATAGCATTGATATGTTTATCAACAACATTTTCGTAGGTATACTCTTGAATCTTCTTTATATTGTTAACACCTATTTTTTTCCTATCACAAAAAAGTCCCCATTGCATCGCCTTAATCAATTCTTCTTCATTATCTACTGGAACAATCTCACCATTAATCTTTGATTCAATGAGTTCAGTTGCCCCCAAACACATATCAGTTGAAATGACTGGTAGCCCACAAGCCATTGCTTCATTTACAACAAGTCCCCAAACATCTTCTCTTGTCGGCAAAATAAAAATGTCCGAAGCCCTATAATATTTAAAAATTGTTTCTTTGGGTTTATAATCGATCAAATGAACATTTTTATATTTATTTTGTCTAATAGTATTCTCATATTTTTCTTTTTCATCGCCACCACCAATAATTAGCAGCTGATTCTCATTGTCATATTCTTTCCACGCATTCAATAATACGTCAAATCCCTTTCGCGGAATAAATTGACCTATTGATATATAAGTAGTTTGATTGCTTAATCCTAATTCCGTTCTTAACGCTATCTTCTCTTGCTCCAAAGCTGGATATTCATATATTTCAGAAGAATGTAAGGATGTAAACGGATGATAGTATATCTTCTTCTCATCCGCCCCAAAGTAAATAAAATATTCCGCCGCATGCTTTCCACTTGCAAAATAACCAGATGCATGCCTGATAAGATAACGTTTTATCATGTTTTTTATCGGATTTTTTCTAATAAATGCACCATCACAATTCATAACATATGGCACATGTTGTCTTATACATGATATTTCGAGTTTAATTGCATTTTTGATATGATAATCGTATGCCAAAATGAGATCATATTTATTTAATTCAAGTAATTCTCTTTCAAATCTCTTTCTTCCCTCTTCATCAAGTAGAGAAACTGAATCCAGCCCTGTACTTTTACAAAACCAATCCGCATTTCTATTTTGATCCGACATTTTATCAAAAATCACAAACATATCATAGCATTCTGAAAGACCTTTAAAAACTTCAACACGGTACGGTGATGGAAAATCCGCAAATGCAAGTATTTTTTTCTTTTTACTCATGACTTTTTATACCCCACTAAGTTTTTCCTAAGCCTTCAAATCTCCCTGTGGCTTCATTGTTATGCCTTTTTTCTCACATTCATACAGTTTTGCATCGACTAAGAACCGATACCAATATGCTTGCAAGAAGTGGAATATTTTCCCTTCAGGTCCGTCCAGAAAACCCAGTTTTATGTAATATCTATAAATAAAATAGATATGTGCCCGCCAGAACTTCGGCAGCTTATAATATCCACCATTCTTTACCGCGCGTTTCATGGAAGCCTGTCCGCTGGACTGTCCACCAGATTCGAGCGTCTCTACTTGCTGGTTTGCTAGTGTCATCTGATGATCCAGAACTTCCCTGTTGCTGTACCAGTTATGCTTCGCTGTCCACCATTCCAAGTCTTTCTGATTATTATCAATCAAATCGTATTGGAATGTAGTCGTTGTCCCTTCAGACAAAATCATGTGTTCATCCATCAGCTTTTGCTCACACATTGCTTTTCCCGTGCGGAAAATACGTAGCAACAGTTCCGGATATCTACCTCCGTGCTTGATCCATCGCCCCATGAAATATACGCGTCTCCGAAGTATGATACCGTTAACAGGCTCTTTCACATCCGGCAGTTTCTGTTCAATTTCATTTACAAGCTCCTCGGTAAGTTCTTCATCAGAATCAAAACGCATGGACCACTCTGTAGTAATGTTAGTTTGAGTCAGTCCCCAGTTAAGCTGTGTAGCGTAATCCATCCACTTATTCTGATAGAAATCAAGTTGCGAGCCATTGGCTCTTAACTCAGAATCAAGTTGCTTGCAGAGCGCCTCTGTTCCGTCCGTGCTGAAACTATCCACAATCACAAATCGCTTCACAATTCCACAAAAAGATTCAATGCACTTTCTTAGATTTTTTTCTTCATTCTTCGTGAGAATGACAACTGTTAAATCAACCATAATTTATTCAAACCCTACTTCCCATCATTTTCTTTTGTCCCAGATACAACACACATGCAAGTACAGCCGTCACAGCAACAAACACACTAACCCGTACTAATGAGCCCTTTACCAAATTAAGTGAAAACGCATGAACAAGATAAATCTCGTAAGAAACAGTTCCAGCTCCAAGTAAGAATTTGTTGTTCAGCAAAACTTTTGCTTTTCCTACAAATGCAATAAACGCTATTGCCAGCGGTAACACCGTGAATAAAGCCATTACATTAGATACAAAATACGGCAATGCTTTAACCACAGATAACTGCGTGATTGCCATGAAGAGTATACCTGTTATACCCCCCCCATACTAAAATAACAGTTCTTTTTCGAGTGCTATAACGTTCTATCTTTTCTCTGTTCTTTGCAATCATCACGCCAAGTGGAAACGAGAGCATTTGTCTTGCTCGCAGGAAGGGCATTCCGGAATCTGCAAAAAAACAACTGTCAGCTATGAACCATACAGCAAATGCCACAATGAGTATCCACATCTCGTTTACTCGTAGCTTCTCTGACATCATCTTCACACTGAAAAACAAAATATAGCAGATGACAATATACTGCATGAACCAACCATAACCTGTAGCCGGGCTAATAAACACAGCATCTAGCAGATACTTCTTTATCTCAAACTGCTGTGTGATAAGCAATCCAACTAGCTCCACAATCCAAAACGGAATACAGACCTTCAAAAAGCGTTTCTTCCAAAAACCTTTCAGACCATTCCTTTGATATGACATTTCAAGCCCATAGCCAGAACAGATAAGAAATAACGCCACTCCAACACCGGCAATGAACTGAATTCCGCCAACACCAAGTCTTGCACCTGCATGCGCCCACATGACTGTGAGAATTGAAAAGCCTTTGATAGCTGTAGTAAAATCTTTATCCATAAAAGTGAAAGTTCTATTATCTTTCTTTACAAATTCCACTAAATATAAAATCAGGAGGATTGTTGAAAAAAACACAAAATATTTCATTTCCTTATCGTTCTCCTCATTTTGGTAAGAATAACTACTTTTAAATCACCCCATACATTTTGCCTACTTACACCTTATCGTAGCAGCAACTTCCGTATCAATTTATTGCCCTTTGTCACATAGTTCGTTGAAATAAACGAGAATGCCAAAGTGGTCGCATATGTAATAAATATAGCCCACATATTCCCCTTGATACCGAACATAACAAGTACATTTATCACTATCATATGGTAAAGATAAATACTGTACGAATAATCTTTTTTGAATTTGTGATTGCCAAAATAATATCCTGCACTTAATGTCAACATACATATAAAAACTCCAGACACGATATTGCAATAATGTCCAAAACTCAAATGCAACACTGTATCATTAAGAACACACCATATCATGTAACCTCCAAGAAGATACCAAAAATATTTTTTGAGTTTCGGAATCAGTTTATCCTTAAACGTGTATGCATATATTCCAATCCAATAAATATATGCATACGGCAAAAAGGTTACATTTATTAATTTGTACACAATTGTCGGTATAAAAGCCTCTGAAAATGGATAGAGGATATTGAATAGGAGTGAAATTAATCCAATTCCCCACCAGACACTTTTCTTTTGCTTTTTCAACCATGGATATACAAGCATGATAACAACATAAACCTGCAGTTCCATTGAAATGGTCCATAAGGCTCCATTAGGGTTTCCCACTCCATAAATTTCGATTGAAGATGGTGTATAAAACTGAAATACTGTAACCTGAGATATGGTCCATACCACTATATCTTTTACGCTATAATGAAGATTTCCATATCCCCCCATTGCCAACACCGCAACAAGAGAAACAGCAAAAGCCACCCATAACTCTGGATATATTCTTGATATTCGTTTCACCAAAAATTCTTTCTTTGATTTTGATCGTTCCAAGGAAGCAGGAATTAAATAACCAGTTAATGTAAATAAACATAATAATCCGGGCCAATGGATCCATAGCAAATAAAGCGGTTTCCAAACATTGCAATTTAAGTGTCCTATTATATGGCCCAACACAATAAGTAAGGCTGAGAATATCCGCAAGACATCAAATGAATTATCCCCGAATACAAATGATGAAGTTGATTGTTTTGAAGTCTCCCCCATCCTCTTACAGCCTCCTAATCACTTTTGCTGGATTTCCAGCAATCACACAGTTATCTTCAAACTTTCCGCATACCACAGCACCAGCACCGACAACGCAGCCATCGCCCAGCACTGTGCCTTTCAGGATTATGCTGTTGCACCCGATAAAGCAGTTTTTCCCTATCACAATCTTCCTGCTCGGCACCAGATCACTGTCACCACCGTTTTCATCTCGCAGCAGTTTATTTCTGGCTTCTGCTTCGATAGGATGGAAATCATTGTCCAGAATTTTGCAGTTACCACCGATACAGGTGTTTTCACCAATCGTAATCTTCTTGCGGGCGTAAATCGTTGCTCCACTTATTCCCACGTTATCTCCGATTTCAATCTCTGCTCCCGGAGCGCGGGTAACAATGATTGTCCGGCTGTAAAGTCCAACCAAATTACTGAGGAAGCTGCTCTTAATTGTGACGTTCTCACCAATCTTCAGTTTGGCACCGCCTTTGTTGAAAATGATTGGTACACCCTTCAGCAAGAGGTTCTTTCCATATTCAACTTTTGTCATCTTCATAACCAGCTTGAACCAGTTACTGTTCATGTCCTCTCACCTCCTTTACAGCTTCAGAATTTCTTCTGCATACTTCTGTACGCTTACATTTCTTGTCAGATTCTTCTCAAGGTTTTCCCGGCTTCTGGCTCCCATTGCTTTCAGTTCTTCGCTGCCAGCATTGTCAATGAACCAGCGGATGTTTTCTTCAACCTTGTCATACTCACCCGGTTCGCAGCACAGGCCGCCCTTTGTGTCCTCGATAATGCACCGGATCTCAGATCCAGATTCCAAGACCCCAATTACTGGCCTTGCAGCAGAAGCCAAACCGTAATATTTTGACGGGCAACTCACACCTTTAATACCTTTCGCATTCACACACCAGTGAACATCCCCGGCGTTTAGGCTATAAATCAGATCAGCCTTATCCTGATACGGAATGAAAGTCACATTGTCCATGTGATGCTCCTTTGCATAGAGCACCAACTTGTCCAGCACAGAGCCCGCACCAACAAATGCAAATACGACTTCTCGACCATCCGCTGTTTTCGTTCCAGCCACAACTTTCTCCACAACCTTAATCAGATTCTCAAGGTCATAGTAAAGACCAATATTGCCAGAGTACATGATGACGAACTTGCCATCGAGACTGTATTTCTTTCTGAAAGCCTGAACCTTCTCGTTATTCTCATCCAACGGATAGATTTCGTTCTCATCGATCCAGTTGTTGATCATAACGGTCTTAGGAACTTTCTTTCCCTTGAAACGGTTCTCCACCGTTTCCACCAGATCGCGGCCGACTGTTATCACAAGGTCGCTACGCTTGCAACTAAACTTGTCGAACCACATCATGGCATCGGTGATGAGCTTATTCTTAGTGTAACCGACCGCCAGCACTTGCTCTGGGTTGAAGTCCTGAATGTTGTAGATGTACTTAGCGTGTTTTACCCACTTGCCCCAAACGCCCAGCAGTCCTCCGAGGATTGGAGGCTGAGAAATGGAGAACACATAGTCCATCTTGCCAACCTTAAAGGTCACTCCCATTGCTCCAAAGAAATAGGAAACAATATTCTTCACACGGCTCTTCTTGTTAGTCTTGCTGAATTCCGGCACTCTTATCCTTAAGACTTTTACGCCGTTGATTTCTTCTTCGTAATACTTCTGTGATTTGTATTTATCTTCAATAGTTCCCAAGTAACTCGGCACCACACAGATGACCGTGATGTTGAATTTATCCAGCATACCCTCCGCCAATTCACGGAGGATCTGCCCCGTTGACGCAGTATCTGGAATATAGTAATGAGCGTAGATCAGGAGATTCTTCTTATTCGACATTCTGCTATATTCCTCTCACAAGTTTTTATATCTAACCGCCGATGCAGTACACCCACGGACTTTATCTATTTATAACAGTGTGTTCATCACACTATAGTTATCCTTTTTCTCACAGTGACCATCTACATTTCCGACCACCACTGAATCTTTTATGTAGACCTTTCACGGGCTACACTCTCATTTTCCCTCAACTGAAAATTCATGGTAGACACCTTCATACCAGCTCACCACCAAAGTGTTAGGTCTTATTGTCATAACTCGCAGTCGCACTTCTCCATTTTTCAAAGTGCTGACCTTTATTGTCATAACTCGTAAACCAACTCACTTTGTTAAAACTGTACAAGTTCATACCATTTCCTTGTCGCAACATGAACAATCATCTGCCACTCACTACCTCTAATTTCCCAGAAAAATGCAGTTATCATGTCCATCTCTCGTCTGCAATAAATTTTTCCAGAAAAATAGATTTTGGGCTTTTCAACGCTTTCAACCTCCACCTCTAATTCCCCAGAAAAATGCAGTTATCATGTCCGTCCCTTGCTCTGCAATAAAACAGGCTCGTAATAGGGGTATTTTGCATGAGTTTTATACGCCACCGTAGACCATCATGCTGCCACTGAAAGTTTGAGGTAGACATTCGTAGAAGCTTCTATTACCACAAAATCTCGCTCTCCCAGACATTCACGCCGCTGTCCTGGAATACGTTGTTCAATCTTTCTTCCAGCATTTCCTTTGTGGCATTTTTCTTCAGGATTACCTGGAGGAATCCGCCTCCGCCGGCGCCGCAGATCATTTTTCCATCGATGAGGTCTTCGATCACGGCGAAGATCTGGTCGATGCAGGTGTTTGTGCTTCCTTTATCGAGTTTCTTGGAGAGTTCCCAGTGTTCGGAGAGCAGTTTCGCGAAAGCATCTACGTTTCCGCGTTCCAGCTCGAAGCGCATCAGAGCTGCTGTTCTCTGGATCTCGGACAGGGCATACAGTGCATCCGGCTCGTTTCCGATATAGCGTCCCACAACGTCGCGGAGCAGGTTTCGTGCAAGTCTTCTCTGTCCTGTATAAATCAGTGCGAAACGGCTGTTCAGTTCGTCTTTTGTCTCCTGTTTCAGTTCGATCTGCTGTACCTTCGGGTACTGGTGCATGCCGCTTTCGGCGGTGATGTATTTCAGTCCCATTGAGAGGCCGCCGACCTGATCCTGCCAGCCGCCGCCGGTGGACATTAACTGTTCCATGCACAGGACATGGTCGTAGAGATCCTCCTGTGTGTAGGTGATTCCTGTAAATTCAAACAGAGCTTTTACGCAGGCACCTGCAAGGATGCTGCTGGTTCCGAGACCGCTGCCCTTCGGCACGCCTACAACCTCGGTGCTCATAAAGATACCGCCGCCAATCCGCTCAAGTACTTCTTCCAGGCTTGAACCCTCTGCCGGGATGATTCCGCATACCAAGAGGGCTGCCTTCTGAAGAGCGAAGGAATCGTAGGGATCACCGCAGGACTGCAGTGGTTCTATTTCGGTAAATTCTCCATGGGTATCCATGTCGCGGCTGTCAAAAACGATTTTGTGTTCTTCCAGACGGCGTAAGGTTACTTTTACCGGAAGGTCGCCGTTCAGGCTGATTGCTGCATTGAGGACGGTTCCTCCGTTTTCGTTGCAGTATGGAGGGGTATCGCTCCAGCCGCCGCCCCAGTTGACGCGAAGAGGAAGGTTTACATGGTGTTCCTCGCACTGGATTCTGCAGTCAAAATTTGTCTGAATGCTGTCCAGTGTTCCTGCTAGGATTTCTTCTCCTATGGTCTGGAAGCATTTGTCTATGTATTTCTCGCCTTCAGATCCGCCGAGTGCACAGCCAATGTAGTAATACAGGCGGATCATGCTGCTGAAGCCGCCTCTTCCGATGTGGCGGTCCAGCCATTCATTCTGGATCTTGCTCAGGCTGTCTTTCTGGAGAAGGTTCTGTGCCTCCTGTACGGTTCCTCCGGTGTGGATGATCTGTTCAAGGCTGTCCATCTTGACCAGCTCGTGCATACGGCTCTGCCAGTCGATCAGTGCATGTGGGGATGCTTCGCCAAAACCGGAGCACAAACTCTTACGCTCGGAGTTTTTCCACGCAGTGGCATCGCCGTTTCCGTTTACCATCTCATAAATATTCAGCGCTGCTGCCACGGCCTCTGGAATTGTGCTGCACACAGGATAGAGGCGGGCTGTCCAGAGAGTTTTATTCTCTCCTTCATCCCAGAGCTCATTTTCTGAAATTCCGTTTCTGTCCATGAACTGTCTGAGTGTTCCTGTCAGGAAAGCACAGCCGTTTTCGCTCAGGGCGGTCTTTGGATTATCGTGAATGCCGTAAATACGGACAACAAAACGTCCGTCGCGCTGTTTCAGGCCATGGAGTACGACTTCATCCGGGACGGTTTCTCCGTGGATATCGATATAAGAGAGAACGACATGGTTTCCGATCACAGATCCTGGATGTACATAGCTGACCTCCAGATAGCAGTCCTCGCCACATTCTGCGTTTGTGGACAGGATGCTGTTTAATGCTGCGACGCTTCCCGGTCTGGCACTGGCCTGTGCAAGCTCCGGTCTTCCGCTCTTCCAGATATTTCGGGAGATCAGATTGGTTCCATCTCTGTCGTAGGACGGATTCTGTCCGACGCTGCTGTTGATCTTGCTTTTCCATCCCAGATGGCTGTAGTGAAGGGTTCCCTGTGTCATCAGCTTCAGGATCTCCGCTGTGGTTCCGAAATGAAGGAATTTTGCCGGGGAAAGGCGCAGAAGTTTCATTCTGTATGGACGCAGGATCTCCCAGACAACTTTTCTGGCCGCCAGAAGTTCCGGACAGAATTCTCCCTCCGGTTTTTCCTCGTAAAAAGCTTCCAGTGTGGATTCTCCTGCCAGTGGATAGAGGAAATCTCCATACAGTGACAGTCGCACAGTCTCATTTACGTAGGTATCGTATTTTTCTTTGTCAAAAATCCCCTGTCTGCTGATCAGGCTGTACAGTCCGTTCAGAATCTCAGGGCTGAAGATCACCATTCCGGTGTCTATATCTACGGAGTCCTGTTCGTTGACTGCTCCCTGGGCACGGAGGCTTTCGGTAGTCTGTTTATGAAGGAATTTCGCCACATTTCCGTCTTCTCCCATGAGGAAGACTCCGTGGTTTTTACCGATTTCGACATTTTCCTTGAAGGAAACTGCTGCTGCACCTCTTCCCGGAAAATCAATCTGAAGGGAGTTGAATAACAGAAGGACATCGCCGGAAAGTAATACCATTCCCTCGCGGATCCGTCCTGCAACTCCGCTCATCTCAGCCATGAACTCGTCAAAAAGTGTGGAGGTTCTTCCATCCGGAAGTTCGTGAGGCACTGGTGAAAACAGTTTTCCCATTGCGGAATACTGCGGGACGCGTTTGCTGTCTCCGCCGCTGTGGATGACAAGGATTTTTTTGCCTGTAAAATCTCCTGTTCCTTCCGCTTCTGCAATCGCACGGAGTACGTTTAAGGTTGCACCGCCGCTTCCGACGCGCTTCCCATCAGGATCCGGCAGAATCAAAAATCTGGTCTGGGATGGAAGAAGTTTCTCTTTCTGCCGCAATGCGATCTGTGCATGAAATCCTTCTGCCTGTTCCTCATTGGAAGCGGTTAATACGATATAGTCCCATCTTGCAAAGCCTTCTTTCTTCAAAGAGCGTGCGTAATCGTCCCATGCATCCTGATAAGACTGTGATAAGAATAAAGAGGTCATGGATTCTGTTTGTCTGCCATCGTCTAACTTCTTTATGGATGTATTCATATTTCTCCTTTTCTTAGTTATATTTATAACTTATCTAATTTTGTTTTTTTTATATTACGCTGACCCGGGAGCCAGCGTAATATGACTTTTACATATACATTTCTTCATCATACTCGTTTGATTTCATTCTGTCAAGTTATACAGAGTTATTGTGAACAGTTACTATACAGATCCTTCGTGTTTGACAACAGCTAGGACTGTCTTGATCAGAATCTTGATATCCAGACCTATGGTCCAGTGTTCTATGTACTCAGTGTCAAGGCGTACAACTTCTTCGAAATCTGTGATATCGCTTCGTCCGCTCACCTGCCACATACCGGTGATTCCCGGTTTGGTGGACATACGGCTTCTGTGGTGAAGTTCATACTTCTCCCACTCGTCTACTGTCGGCGGGCGTGTTCCTACCAGACTCATATCTCCCTTAAGAACATTCCAGAACTGCGGAAATTCATCCAGTGAGGTCTTGCGGATGAAGTTTCCGATGCCTTTCGGATTACCGTTCTTGTCCTTCTTCTCGCTGCCGATGATTCGTGGATCGTAATCCATCTTGAACATAAATCCATCCATCTTGTTCTGGCTCATAAGTTCTGCCTTGCGGGCCTCGGCATCCATGTACATGCTTCGGAACTTATAGATCTTGAAGCGCTTACCGTTCTTACCGATACGAACCTGTGAGAAGAAGATCGGTCCCGGTGATTTGATGTAGATCATCGGACCTATGGTAATGATCAGAAGTAAAGTGATCAGACATCCTACAATACCGCCTGCGATATCCATAAGCCGCTTATAGATCATTTCCTTCGGCGTGATTGTGTTGATACTGGAAGTGACAACAGTGTAATCGCCGACTTTCTCCACGAACTTCTTTCCTGGAAGCGACTGCTCTACGGAACCAAGACTCATATGTACGGTCAGTCCCATG
Organism: Blautia sp. MSK17_66; assembly: GCF_020538025.1. Taxonomy (NCBI): domain Bacteria; kingdom Bacillati; phylum Bacillota; class Clostridia; order Lachnospirales; family Lachnospiraceae; genus Blautia; species Blautia sp. MSK17_66. Next base: position 64,841 of record NZ_JAJBNQ010000003.1, on the reverse strand, counting down.
GTAACGATCTCATCGATCAGCTTCACCGGATATGGCTGTGTATCCGTGATCTTGATAAAGACCTCGTCAACCCACTCACGACAGAGATATTCCTTGACTGTGTCAATATCTCCGACAACCGGGATTCCGTTGAATGTATCGCCCTTAAAGCCTTTATTCATAAAGGCAATTCCTGTGATCACAAAATCCTGGATCGGTCCGCTCATCATTCGATTAATTGTGATCTCAGCCTCATCAGATGCTACGACCAGCACCATGGACTTCTTATGTTTGTCGTTAAGATTCTTCTCGAGGACATAGCGTTTCAACAGAAGTCTGGCGATATAGGCAATGACCAGATAAATTCCTGCTGTGATAAAAAAGATGATTCTGGAAAACTGTTCCGATTGCTGGGTAATAAAAAGATAAGCCATAGACAACAGCATGACCATGCAGACATGCTTTACCGTTTTGGTAAATTCAGCGTAATATCCTCTCTTCAGGATTCCCTGATAGGACTGGCTGAAGAACATTACCGCAATCTGGCATAGAATAAAACTGATTGCCACGCCGCTGTACAAATGATCGCTATAGAGGTTGCCATCCCCTTGCCGCAGATAATATGCAACGACGAATGAAAGCTGCAGACAGATAATATCCAACAGAATAAAATCCCAGTGCTTCAACCAACCTTTTGCTGATTTCTTATACATATACTCAACTCCACTTTTATATTCTCGTTATATACTATACCTGTTTAACCAAAATTCGTCAACCAAAAAGAGTGGTTGATTCGGCACAAAATGACACTAAATCTGTCTTTTTTGATTATTTTAGCAAATTCTAACTTTCTCACAGGCTTTGGTGTACAAAAAAGACTTCACAGCAACTGTCTGTTTTTGTTTCTGACAGGCGCTGCCGTGAAGCCCTGGTTACCTTTCTTCTATATAATAATACACACCATCCCGCCTTTGCTGTCGTTGACGATTTTCTGCATGGTATCCTGAAGCTTGGTCTGGCTTTCTTCGCCGATGGTGGAAATCTTGCTGCTGATGCCGTCCTTTACAAGCTGTTCAATTGATTTGCCGAAGATATTGGTCTCCCAGATGCTCTCGCCGCGCTGGCTGCTCTCACCGATGTACTGGATGAGATCGTTTGCCTGCTGCTCGGTTCCGACGATCGGGGCAATCTCTGTCTCGATGTTTGCTTTTATCATGTGTATGGACGGGCTCTTGGAGCGGATTTTTACGCCGAACTTATTTCCCTGGCGGATAACGGTCGGCGTTTCGATCTGGATCTCGGAAAGCTCGGGCACAACTACTCCATAGCCGGTGGAACGGACAGCTTCGAGAGCATCCCTGACCTTGACATACTGCTCTTTCATATTGGTCAGTTCCTTCATGGTATGGATCAGGTCGTATTCGCTTTCCATAGTGATGCCGCTCAGTTCGCTTAAAATTTTGTAATAATATTCGTCCCGAACCTGAACCCGGATGCGGATAATGCCGCTGGAAAGGTCGATCTGATCAAGAAGGGTTTCCTGGACATAAGGGCCCGTGAGCTGTATGGAGTCCTTTGTGATATCACGGATATGCGCCAGCTTTTGCATATGTTCTCTGATCTGGGTGAGGATCTGGGCTTTCAGTTCGTGCTCAGGGGAGAGCATCTCCACCCATTTCGGAATGTAGAACTGGATCTCACTGACCGGAAATTCATAGAGAATGTTTTCCAGGATTCTTGTGACATCTTCCTTCCGAAGCTGTTCGCAGTTTGCAGCGATCGTGGTTACGCCATAGTTATCCCACAGCCTGCGGCAGAGCTTCTGTGTTTCTTCTTTATATGGTGTCTGGGAGTTGACAAGGATCAGGAATGGTTTTCCCTGTTTTTTCAGTTCATTTACTGTGAGTGCCTCCGCCTCGGCAAAATTCTGCCGCGGGATTTCACCGAAGCTTCCGTCTGTTGTGACCACAAGCCCAATGGTCGCGTGTTCCTCGATCACTTTGCGGGTGCCAACCTGTGCCGCTTCGTGGAAGGGAATAGATTTTTCAAACCACGGGGTTCTGACCATCCGTTCTCTTCCCTCCTCAATATGCCCAGAGGCATCCTTTACGAGGAAGCCAACACAGTCGATCAGTTTTATCCTCACCTTCTGGTCTTCACCGAGGGTGACGGGAACCGCTTCTTTCGGAATAAATTTGGGTTCCACCGTGGTGATGAGTTTCCCTGAACCGCTTAAGGGAAGCTGATCCCGCACTTCTGCCTGTTTGTCTGGTTCCATCGCAGGAAGTGCCATAAGCTCCATAAATCTTCGGATAAACGTGGATTTTCCTGTACGCACCGGTCCGACAACGCCTATGTATATATCCCCACCGGTACGAGCCTGAATGTCCCGGTAAATCTGAAAATTTTCCATAAAAAATCCCCCCTGCATAAATTCGCACAATCCCATGTATCGTTATAATGTATGCAGGAGGGTAGTTTTTTATGAAATTATTCTATTCAATAAAACTCATTATGGAGCAGTTCGTGCTCTCTGCCTTTGAGAAGTCCCTGATAAAGTTCCAGTACCATCGGGTTCTCGTCGGATTTCTTAATGATCATGGTGTTGTCTGCGTTGTACAGACCTCTTGCTCTGGCTGCCTTGGTTCTGTCGCCGGATCTGGTCGGCTGTCCGCCTCCCATGATACAGCCGCGGCGGCATGCCATAACCTCGATCAGGTGATACTCTGCTTCGCCGTTCTTTACACGATCCATGACAATTCTCGCATTGGCAAGTCCGCTGGCTACACAGATCTTAATCTCCATGCCCTTGTATGGTACGGAGAATTCTTTGATGCCTTCATCTCCACGGACACCGCACTCAGCGATCTCTCGCATTGCTTCTTTGCTGTGATCTGGAGTAAGTCGACGGAGAACCGCCTCTGTAACACCACCGGTAACACCAAAGATAACGCCGCCGCCGGAACCAAATCCGAATGGTGTATCGCATGCTTCCGGCTCAATTGTCGCAAAATCGAGGCCGAAGTTGTCGATCATGCGGAGAAGTTCTGTCGTTGTAATAACGATATCGGTATCTTTCTCACCATGTGTATAGCTGTTCGGACGAGCTGCTTCTGCCTTCTTGGCTGTACATGGCATGATGGAAACCATAACAGTCTTTTTGCCTTTGGCATTCTCCGGATCACGGAAGTATTCCTTGATAACTGCAGACATCATTCCCTGTGGAGATCTGCAGGTGGAAATATTCGGAATGTAATCCTTGTACTGATCTGTGATGAATTTTACCCATGCCGGACAGCAGGAGGTAAGAAGAGGCAGTTTCTCGCCTTTTTCTATGCGGTCAAGGAATTCTGCACTTTCTTCCATGATGGTAAGGTCAGCACTGAAAGTAGTATCATAAACTTCGTCAAATCCCATGCGATGAAGTGCATTGACGATCTTGCCCATAACACTGCGGCCCTTCTGGAGTCCGTAGTGATCGCCTACTGCAACGCGGACTGCCGGAGCAACCTGTGCAACGACGCGGACATCCGGATCTGCCAGTGCTTTAAATACTTTGTCTGTATTAGTATGAATGGAAATCGCTCCTGTCGGACAGAAAGCACGGCACTGTCCACAGTTTACGCACTGTGTCTCTGCAATCTTTTTGTTAAATGCAGGCATAACCATAGCTTCTGTTCCACGGAAAGCAAATCCAAGTGCACCGATTCCCTGAATTTCTTCACAGGCACGTACACAGTTTCCGCAGAGGATACATTTGTTCGGATCACGAACGATGGATGGTGAACTGAAATCCAGTTCATGATACTCTCTTGTATTCTGGAAACGAACGTTTCTCACGCCGAGACGGTGTGCCAGTTCCTGGAGAACGCACTCACCGCTCTTAATACAGGTTGTACAGTCACGGCAGTGTGCTGCAAGAAGCAGTTCTACGATCAGTTTACGATATTTTCTTAATTTATCGGTATTGGTATAAATAACCATACCGTCTCTCGGTTCTTCTGAACAGGAAGCAAAGGTCTTGCCCCTGTTATCTTCTACCGTACATAAACGACAGGCACCAAATGTAGAGAGTTCCGAATGATAGCACAGTGTCGGAATATTAATGCCTGCGTTACGGATAACGGTCAGGACGTTTTTTTCATCGGTAAATTCAACTTTTCTACCGTCAATTGTCATTGTACCCATAAGTCAGCCTCCTTCCTATGCTTCCACATAAACCGCATCAAAGTTACAGTTGTCTTTACATGCACCGCACTTGATACATGCATCGTTGTTGATGTGATACGGATGTTTGATCTTTCCGCTGATCGCACCTGCCGGGCAGTTCTTCGCGCATTTGCCGCAGCCGATACAGAATTCCGGATTGATGTGGAACTGACGAAGTGCTGTACAGACTTTTGCACGGCATTTCTTGTCACGAATGTGTTCTTCATATTCGTCGCGGAAGCGTTTCAGTGTACTGATAACAGGAAGAGGAGCACTCTTGCCGAGACCGCAAAGAGCCATGCTCTGAACCATGGTAGCAAGTTCTTCCAGCTCGTCCAGATCTGACATTTCGCCCTTACCTTCTACGATCCTCTCAAGGATCTCAAGCATACGCTTGGTACCTTCACGACATGGTACACACTTACCGCAGCTCTCTCTCTGTGTAAAGTTCATGAAGAATCTGGCAACCTCTACCATACAGGTATTGTCATCCATAACTACAAGGCCGCCGGAACCCATAATCGCATCAAAAGATTTGACAGAGTCAAAATCAAGAGGACGGTCGAGCTGATCCTCGATCAGACAGCCGCCGGATGGTCCGCCAATCTGTACGCCCTTGAAAACAGCTCCGTTCTTAAGTCCGCCGCCGATATCATAGATAATGTGACGGAGACTTGTTCCCATAGGAACTTCGATCAGACCTGTGTTCTCAATGGAACCTGTCAGAGAGAAGGTCTTGGTTCCCGGGCTTCCCTCTGTTCCGATGGTATGGAACCAGTCAGCACCCTGAAGGATGATCTTTGGAACGTTGGCATAGGTTTCTACGTTATTGAGGACAGTAGGTTTCTCCCAGAGTCCTTTCTCTACAGTACGAGGAGGTTTGACACGCGGCATACCTCTCTTGCCTTCGATGGATGCGGTAAGTGCTGAACCCTCACCACATACGAAAGCACCGGCTCCACGGTTGATATGTAAATGGAAGTTTACACCGGAACCGAGAATATTGTCACCGAGAAGTCCATAGGATTCGGCCTGCTCGATCGCCATATGAAGTCGTTTGACGGACAGCGGATATTCTGCACGCACATAGATATAACCATCCTCTGCACCAACTGCATAAGCGGCAATAGTCATACCTTCAATCATCTTGTATGGATCACCTTCCATTACGGAGCCATCCATAAATGCACCCGGATCACCTTCGTCACCGTTGCAGACTACATAGCGTACTTTTTCTTTCTGACGTGCAACCTGTGACCATTTCTTGCCTGCCGGGAAACCGGCACCGCCACGGCCGCGAAGACCGGATCTGGTCACTTCATCGATCACTTCCTGCGGAGTCATATCAAAGAAGGCTTTGGCCATAGCCTGGAATCCGCCTGCTGCAATATATTCGTCAATAGATTCTGCATCGATGTTGCCGCAGTTTTCAAGAACAATCCTGGTCTGCTGATTCAAAAACGGAATGTCTGAAGGATGCTGACAGACATTATCATGATCACGATAGAACAGACGGGTAACAGGCTCTCCTCCCATGACTGTACGCTCCACGATCTCCTTACAGTCCTCCACCTGTACATGTACATACTGGTAATCATACGGTTCAATCTTCATCAGAGGTCCAAGTTCGCATAAGCCCTGGCAGCCTGTCTTGACGATACCAACATGCGGCACGTCCTTCTTCATCTCGATGCTTACCCAGTCAAGATTCTCACAGAGTCTCACCATCTCATCGTAAATCTTCTGTGCACCGGAGGCAATACATCCGGTACCTGAACAGACAAGTATACGACAGGTAAAAGATTCCAGGGTATTTTTTACTTCGGCCTGCTTCCTGAGCAGATCATCTTTACTCACAATACTCATACCTTCTCACCTCTCAATTCATTCAAAAGCTCAATTGCCTTTTCAGGTGTCATCTTCGGATGTACTTCGTCATTTACGGTAAGTGTCGGTGCGAGTCCGCATGCACCAAGACAGGATACCGTCTCTACTGTAAAAAGCATGTCATCCGTTGTATGCTTCTTGTTACTGAGGCCAAGTTCTTTCATAAGGGCTTCCTTGACCGGCATGGATTTACGTACATGACAGGCAGTTCCGTCGCAGACCTTGATCACATACTTACCCTTCGGCTCAAAGGAAAAGTTCTCATAAAAGGTGGCAACACTGTAAGCCTTTGCCTCGGTAACCCCGATCTTAGATGCCACATAGGTCAGAAGCTCTCCCGGCAGGTAACGGTATTCCGCCTGAATATCCTGCATGATCGGAATCAGTGATGCCGGTTTGCGTCCGTAGTGTTCGATGATCTCATCTGTCTTCACATAATAAGACTGATCTAACATTCGATTCCCTCCTTGTTAAAAATGTAATTTGATCTGTGTTTATCAATTTGTATACTTTACACAGTAATGATAGTTTTCATTATACATTAAATAGTTAATATATACAAGGGAAATGCGAAAAAATTTCAATAATTTATGCAAAGTTTTGTCTGTTTTCCATATTGTCGTGATATTTTTAACATATTTTATAATTTTTTGTCAATCTTTTATTTCTCTTTAAGTTCACCCAGTAAGCGGATCAGTTTTGCTCCGTAATCAGCTCCGGCTGCCCAGCCGCCTCCATTTGGATTTTCCTGCTGTCCAAGCCATTCCACATAGGGAGCACTGCCTCTTCGTACCATATCGAAGCGTGTGTCTACACAGTCCTGGTTCAGTGCTTCATCACAGGCATATGCTTTGAGATGCTGTACCTGTGCACGGATACCGGTCCTCACATCAGGATAGGAAACACCCTGGACACCGCCGCCTGTGGTTCCAAGGCCGGCAAAATTGTACTGGGAAATCCCGGAATCACCTCCATATGCAAGCCATCCTGTCTCAAGCATGGCCTGTTCAAATACAACTTCCCCACGGATGCCTTCTGCATTCGCCTCCTCTAGAATAATCGTGCAAAAATCCTCTATCGTCTCTGCCCCGCCTTCTTTGAGGGCGGCAGACGGATATTCCTGACCATGCGAATTGTACTGAGAAGTCATCTGATCCAGCGAAACCGTGGTGGTTCCAAGAATTGTATAATAACCGGCTGTGTTGTCTGTGGAATCATCTATGAAATTCGGATCTGAAGTAAAATCCGGTGTCTCAAGATGTTCCGGTTTGTGGATTTGTCCCTCTCCGGAATGGTCTGAGATCTGTGAAATTTCAGATGTCTGTGTGTTGTCCCCAAAGACCAGACAAGGTGCCCCTGTCATAAGGGCACCCGTCAGTATCATCTGTGAACAAAAGAGCATTGCTTTTTTGTTTCTGATCATTCATTTACCTTTCTCATTGCAGCTTCTACTACATGTCCTACAAGAACGGATGTTGTAACGCTTCCAACTCCGCCAGGAACAGGTGTGATCGCATCAACGATCGGCTCAACTGCTGCGTAATCAACGTCTCCGCAAAGTTTGCCTTCTGCATTTACATTGATACCTACATCAATGATTGTCTGTCCTTCTCTGACATAGTCAGCTCCGACAACGCCTGCACGTCCGGCTGCAACGATCACGATGTCTGCTTCTTTTGCAACAGACGGCATATCAACAGTTCTTGTATGACAGATTGTCACTGTCGCATTTTTCTTAACCAGCATCATAGCTGCAGGTTTTCCAACAACAAGGCTTCTTCCGATCACAACAGCCTTCTTGCCTGTGCAGTCGATTCCGTAATGATCCAGGATTTCCATACAAGCCTGTGGTGTACATGGCGGGAAACCGATCTTTTTGCCTGTGAATACACCGGACATGGAAAGATCTGTCATGCAGTCAACGTCTTTTTCTGCAGCAAGTGCGTTTTCGATCACTGCCTGATCCAAATGTTTCGGAAGCGGACGGAACAGAAGAACGCCGTGAATATGGTCGTCTTTGTTTACTTTGTCGATAGTTGCCAGAAGTTCTTCCTGGGATACATCTCCCGGAAGAAGGATTTTCTCACATGCTACTCCAAGAGTTTCACAACGTTTTGTTGCTCCTCTTTCATAAGAAATGTCACTTGGGTTCTCACCAACACGAATGATGCACAGAGTCGGGTTTACACCTTTTCCCTGTAATTCTGCCACGTTCGCTTTGATTTTTTCATTCAGTGCTGCTGTTACTTCTTTACCTAATAACTGCTTTGCCATTTTGTATATTTCCTCCGCTAATCATCATATTATCAGATATTATTTCAGGCGTCCAAGAACGCTTTCGAATGTTTCGTCTGCCATTTTTGTATATTTCTCAAGCATTGCATCTGCTTTTTTGTTAAGCTCTTCTGCATATTCTCTGTCAGCCATGGATTTTGTGTTGATGTAAACATTGAGGCTTGCACCCTGTAATGCTGCTTTACAGAAAGCTGCACCAACACCTGCATCGCTGATTGCAAGTTTGGATCCTTTTGCACCAAATTCAACGATCAGCTCGATTGCTTCACAGCATTTCTCCATGATTTCCATCGGTACAGAGCAGGCATCCTTCAGCACGATCTCCATAACACGCGCTTTTTCTGCCTTTTCTTCTTCTGTTTCTTTTGGCATACCATAGGCTTTGGAAAGTGGTTCAAAAACTTCCGCATCTCTTTCGATCAGACGAAGGAAATCCTTCTGAAGCTGATCGCATTTTGCTTTGAGCTCCCACATTTCATCCTCTACGTCTGCATATTTCTTCTTACCTACAGTAAGACTGCCTACCATGTTTCCAAGGGCTGTACCAACCGCACCAACCAAAGCTGATGCTCCACCGCCGCCCGGTACCGGGGCTTTAGAGGCGAGGACTTCTACGAATTCTGTGCATGTGCTAGTGGAAAATCCCATTTTTTCTCCTCCGGAAAAAGGTGACCCAATAAAAGGGGCTTTTTTCTTCTATTTTCTTTTATTATAATAATCTTTTTAGGATAAATCCTAAGACCTGTTACATATTTGGAAATATGTGAAACCCTCTGAGGGGGACTATCTCAAAGTTGCGAAGGCCGAAAGTCCCCCTCAGACTCCCCCTGTTTGGCCACGCATTATAGAAATAACAAGCAAGCTTCCGCGTGGCCCGGTGGGGTGCGCGAGGGGAGAGCGGCCTTCGCAACTGTGAGCGCCCTCCCCTCGCAAAGGTTTTCTTATTTTCCAAAATATAATTTACCCTGCTTTATAAAGCAAAAAATTAACCTTTTAGATATGAGACTATTTCTTAGAAAAGTCCAGTGATCTTTCCGGTCTCGTCTACATCGATTCTCTCAGCAGCCGGTACTTTCGGGAGTCCCGGCATGGTCATGATCTCGCCTGTGAGGGCTACGATGAAGCCTGCACCTGCGGAAATCTTGAGGTTACGTACAGTAACTTCGAAGTCTGTCGGTGCACCGAGTTTGGTCTGGTCATCTGTCAGGCTGTACTGTGTCTTGGCTACGCAGATCGGGCAGTTGCCGAATCCGAGAGCCTCAAGCTGTTTTGCCTGTTTCTGGGCATTTGCTGTAAGAACTACTTTCTTACCACCGTATACTTTCTGTACAATCTGGTTCAGCTTGTCCTCGATAGAACCTTCCAGTTCGTATGCGTAGGAGAAGTCGTTTGGTTCTTCAACCAGACGGATCACTTCTTCTGCAAGTTTGATTCCGCCTTCGCCGCCTTTTGCCCATACTTCAGAAAGAGCAACGTTTACACCGAGTTCTTTACATTTTGCTTCTACAAAGTCAAGCTCTGCCTTTGTATCTGTCGGGAATGCATTGATAGCAACTACGCATGGAAGTTTGTATACGTTCTTGATATTGCTTACGTGTTTCAGAAGGTTCGGGATACCTTTCTCCAGTGCTTCCAGGTTCTCGTTGTTGAGGTCAGCTTTTGCCACGCCGCCGTTGTATTTCAGGGCACGTACAGTAGCTACGATAACTACTGCACTTGGATGCAGGTCTGCCATACGGCATTTGATATCCAGGAATTTCTCTGCTCCGAGGTCTGCACCGAAGCCGGCTTCTGTGATCGCATAATCAGCAAGCTTCATAGCCATCTTTGTAGCGGTTACGGAGTTACATCCATGAGCGATGTTTGCGAATGGTCCGCCGTGAACGATCGCCGGAACATGCTCCAGTGTCTGTACAAGGTTTGGTTTCAGGGCATCCTTGAGGAGGGCTGTCATAGCACCTTCTGCATGAAGATCTCCGGCTGTTACCGGTTTCTGCTCGGAAACTTTACCGTATGTATATCCGATGATGATTCTGGAAAGTCTTTCTTTCAGGTCTTTGATGTCACTTGCAAGACAGAGAACTGCCATGATCTCAGATGCAACTGTGATGTCATATCCGTCTTCACGAGGCATTCCGTTTGTCTTTCCGCCGAGTCCGTCTACTACATTACGAAGCTGACGGTCGTTCATATCCACGCATCTTCTCCATGTGATCTTACGTGGGTCGATGTTCAGTGCATTGCCCTGGAAGATATGGTTGTCGATCATTGCTGCAAGAAGGTTGTTTGCTGCACCGATTGCATGGAAATCACCTGTAAAATGAAGGTTGATGTCTTCCATTGGAACTACCTGTGCATATCCGCCGCCTGCTGCACCGCCCTTAACACCGAATACCGGTCCGAGAGATGGCTCACGAAGTGCTACCATAACGCTCTTGCCAAGCTTCTGCATACCATCAGCAAGACCTACGGTTGTAGTGGTCTTTCCTTCACCTGCCGGTGTCGGGTTGATCGCGGTTACGAGGATCAGTTTGCCGTCCTTTTTGTCACTTTCTTTCAGAAGATTGTAGTCGATTTTTGCTTTGTATTTACCATACTGCTCCAGATATTTGTCATCAATACCTGCTTTCTCTGCAATCTTGGTAATCGGCTCCATTGTGCACTCCTGTGCGATTTCGATGTCACTTTTGAATCCCATAGTATTACCTCCCGCGTTTTATTTTTATTATATACAATGAGGATTTCCCTCTTTTTGTATTCAGAGGTCTGACATGGTAAAGATCAGATCACTTTTGCAAAGGATTTAAGTGATCCGATGATCACATCTCCCATAACGGCCATGTCTTCCGCCTGGAAGGATACCGGGAAATTATCGGAAAACAGGATCTGTGAGGACGGTGGAAATTCATCATCACCCTCCCACAGGATCATCTGTACCAGATATCCCGGAAAGATTTCAAGCTGGTATGCAATATCGCCATGTGCTACAGGAACACAGTGGATATGCTCCATGATCGCCTGAAAATCCTTAATACGATTTCCGTAGGAGAAAGCCAGACGCTTGATGCATCTGCCGTCAAACTGTCTTAAGTAGACCTCTCCCCACGGCATCTCGCGATAAGTTTTGAATTTACCGGTGCCACTCGATGCGGCACCATTCAGCAGAAAACGGATGGTCAGAGTTCTGGCATACACCATAGTTTCCAGAGGGTAGAATCCCATATCATCTGCTTCGTGGGTAATCTCAAATTCCGGCCAGGAAATAAAATATACTGTTCCAAGGAATTTCAGCGTAAAAAGCTTCTGCTCTTTGTCATAGGAGATTCCAAGTCTCTGAGCAATCTCCTCCGGGTCCGCGGATTGATACTGCTGCAGATAATGTTCCCATGGAAGACGTTCTTTGCTGTCTTTGTCATAGCCTAATTTATCTCCCACGGATTCATTTCCGACAGTTTCTGCCTGATTTGTCTTTATGTCTTTTGCGTCAGAACTCATAATTCACCTCTAAAATTTTAAGTATTGTCATATCCACGAATCGCTCCACCATTACACAGCTTCACGCTTCCAGGATATCATCTCTGCTGTACATTCGGGAACATAGACGCATCTGTATGAGGAATGAAGCATGCTCCTACGAATTCATCCATATAGGTCGGAACGGTAGAAAGCTCCATATAAGTCATATTCGATGCCAGTTCATAAGTCTTTTTCTCTGCCTGTGTGGAAAGCAGCATCAAATATGCACCGGTCAGGGATGAGTTTCCGATGTAGTGGAATTTTTCCAGCGGTACATCCGGGAACATTCCGATATTGACAGCATTCTGCATATTGATACCGCTGCCGATACCACCGGCAACATAAACGTCATCGATCATGGATACATCAAAGTCCAGAGAAGACAGCATCGTGCGGATTGCTGAGAAAATTGCTCCCTTGGCACGGATAAAGTTGTCAATGTCGACCTCTGTGATCTCCACATCTTTGGCAGAACCGGCTTCCTCCTCAAAGGCGATCACATAGCTTCCCATTCCATAATGGTCATGACGGACTCTCTTTCCTTCCCGGACAAATTTGCCCTTCGGATTGATGATTCCTGTCATATAAAGCTCACTGATCACATCGATAATACCGGAACCGCATAAACCAACCGGTTTGGTTCCCGGATCACCGACAACCCTGTAGGTCGGCTCCATGGTTTCTTTGTCGATGGTGCACGCCTCGATCGCACCGTCTGTCGCACGCATACCACAGCTGATATCTCCGCCCTCAAATGCAGGGCCGGCAGAGCATGCACAGCTCATCATAAAGTCAGAATTTCCAAATACAAGTTCTCCGTTGGTACCAAGGTCTATGAACAAAGAAAATTCTGGTCTGTTCCAGATCATGCTCACCAGAGTACCTGCAGTGATATCTCCACCCACATAGCTTCCGATATTCGGAGCAATGATGATGTGAGCGTCTTTATTAATTTCAATGTTCACATCTGATGCAAACATGGAATTTGTCTTAAAGAATGCCGGAATATACGGTTCTGTACGAAGATAGTCCGCATTGATCCCTGCAAACAGATGATTCATAGTTGTATTGGATGCCACGCACATACGATAAATCTGCTCTTCCGGGAAATGAATGCTTCTGCACATTTCGTGGATCATCGGATTGATCGTCTCACTGATCACAGCATCCTGGAGTTTCTTGATTCCGCCCGGTTTGGTCGTCTCAATGATACGGTTGATGACATCCGCACCATAACGGATCTGTCCGTTTCCGGCGGAACCTTTGGCAAGGATTTCTCCTGTTGCCATATTGATAAGTACGGCAGAAACAGTTGTTGTACCAATATCTACTGCCAGTCCGCCCATAACAACATCTTCTTTGCTGTCAAAGATGTCATACACAAACATATCATCCGGTGTAACACGTACAACACATTTTACCGAAAATTTCGCTGCTCGGAGTACATCCGGCAGTTTACGAAGAACAGCATACGGAACCCGGATTCTTTTCAGATTCATAAATTTCCGAAGTGCTCTTGTCAGTCGCTCAACATCCGGCATCGTATCATCCAGAGTCGGCTCAGACATCTGAAGTTCTACGACTTCCAGACTGTTTCTCAGCTGAATACCTGTTGATTCAACCTCAGATTTTGCTTTTTCAAAAATTGCAATTTCTTCTTTAGAACTTAAGTCGGCAACCTTCATTCTGCTCTTGTACGCAGAAGCGATATCCGGCACCAGTACTTCCACGTCAGCACTGATCTTGCTCATGCAGGCAAGACGCCATCCCTTCTCAAATTCCTCGTCTGAAATATGAAGTGTCTTTTTTGAGTCCAGTTCCCCGCCTTTTAACTGCACCCTACATTTTCCGCAGGCTCCATTACCGGAACACGGTGCATCGATTGCAACATTGGCACCACGTGCAACCTCAAGCAGATTATCCCCCGCATTGGCAAATACTTCTACCTTACTGCCATTTTCAAATGCAAACGTTACCTTAAACATATGGTAACCACCTTTCTCGCCTCGTGAATACTATAGTCCACACCTGTGGCGTTGGGAGTTAGACTTATAAAAAAAGCCAGAGGCCGCGAAGCCTCCAGCCTTTTATTTTTTACAGCCGTATAAAAGTCGGACTGATTAGATTTCCAGATAGGAATCTGCGTACAGGTAGTTGTTTTTGATGATATCACAGGATTTGATTGTTTCCATCAGACGCAGGTCGTTAGGGTTAACGATTGCGGATGTAAGTCCCTGCATCATAGCCATAGCTACCATAGCGGAGTCCATGATCGGACGGATGTGTTTCGGCATACCGTTGGAGTTGTTGGAAAGACCACCGGTGCTCTTCATTCCCATATCAGAGATCATTTTGATGAATTCAAGAACTTCCATCTGTTTGTCCTGCATTCCTTTGATAACCAGGAATAACGGGTCAAACCACATGTCGTTCTCAACGTCCATGCCATGCTCCATACCTCTTTCCATAAGAGTCTGCATGTACATCATACGTTCGTCATTGTCTTTTGCGATTCCTTCGCCGTTGCAAAGAGCGATAACGATTGCATCGTTAGCTGCTGCAACATCAACATAGCCGATTCTTCCTGCTGCATCGGCAGAGTTTACGATCGGTTTTCCTTTGGAACGGTTGTATACGGAGATACCAGCTTCGATAGCTGCGATGTTGGAAGTATCCAGTGCCAGCGGAACATTGTCGAAGTTGCTCTGCAGAAGCTCTACAGCCCATTTCATCAGTTCCGGTCCATCATTCTCAGCTGGTCCGATGTTTACATCAAGATATGTAGCACCTGCGTCAAGCTGCTGTTTTGCTCTTTTGAGGATCGGCTCAGGATCTCTCTCTGTGAATGCTTTATTTACTGCTGGTGCTGTTGTGGAAAGTCTCTCTCCAATTGTAACAAATTTTCCCATACCTGTGTATCTCCTTTTCATAGTTTTATAAATGCCCGGAGGCAAGCCTGATGCGGCCTCCGGCATATTTTGTTGGCAATTATGCCTGCATATCTTTTAAGAATTTCACAAGCTGTACTGCTTCTCTAGGTCCTACGATGATCTCCCATCCCGGAAGTTTTGCTTCAAGGTCGCCCTTGAGAACTGCTACTTTACCTGGGATAACAAGCTTACGGCATTTAACCTTCGGCTCAACTTCTGTCTTGATGTACTCAGAAATGCTGGTGCTGGAGAATTTACCAGCTGCCCAGGATGTCAGTACGGAAAGTCCGCCTGCATCGTTGATAACCAGGTTAAGCGGAACACCGGAACGCTCCAGCTCGCCGGAAACTACGAAATATGTAAGAGCGAAGTCTACGGTTGTAACAACGAGGGAGTTCTCGTCTGCACCGTTGAGTGGGTAGATACCCGGCTCTACTTTCATCGGCTTCTGCGGGTCTGTGTAAACGTTCTGACGAAGACCGAACAGTGGAAGTGCCTCTGCATAGGTCATCTGCTCCATAACGATGATGGAACCATATTTCATTGTGAATACGGAAGCAAGTGCTGCCTGTAAATGATGATCACCTCTGGCAATTTTAACCAGGTTTACGATGGACGGATATCCAAATGTTCTATCCTGGTCTTTCAGAGCTGCACGACGAACCTGTACAGTGTTTGCAAAGGTTTCTTTGATGTCAGCGCCTGTTGTGTCAAGAACAAGGTTCTTGTTGCCAAGTTTTTCAAGAGCTGCTACGGTGTCATAGAGCTCGTTTAAGTCTTTTCCGGATACTCCGAGAACTACTCCAGCTTCTGTAGCAACAGCGTTCATTGCCTCATAGTTGGAAGCGTTTGCTCCGTTGAGAACCGGTTTTCCGTCCTTGCATACTTCAAGAGCTGCTTTTGCGATTTCAGGATCTGTACATCCAAGAACGAGAGTTCTTCCCAGACCATTTGCTTTTTCTACCAGTGCTGTGTATTTTGCAGCATCAGCACCTTCGCCGCAGTTTACATATACAAGTTCTACATGCATTCTCTCACCGATACGGTCATAGTCTACATGTGGGATTGCTGCAAGTTTAGCCTCAACCTCTGCGTCATCCATGCATGTGCACAGAGCTACAGCGTATCTCGGTTTGCTTACAAATGTTTTTTCGTGTCTGAACAGAACAGTTTCTCCTCCGAGAGTAAACTCTGCATCGCCTGTTCCGATTTTGATTGTCTTCATCGGCGGAGCAGTTGCCTCAGACAGGGAAGCCAGTGCTTCATCGGACATATGTGGACACTGCTCAATCTGCATTGCGCCCTGTGCAACTTTCATGGAGAAAGCCATACATGTCGGACATCCACATTCCTTACAGTTTTTCTTTGGTGTTAATTTAAAAATCTGAATACCATTCAGTGCCATAGCTATTTATTCCTCCTATTATTCCTTACGCAAGTGCTTTGATCAGTTTGGAAATTGTCTTAACAGATTCCGGATGTCTTAAGATTACGGCATCAGAACCAGCAGCAAGGTCTGCTGCTGCAGTCATAACTTCCATGTCGATTCCACGCTCGTCTGCTGATCCCCATTCAGGCATATCAGCTTCAGAAGCTGTAGCTTCTTTTACTGCCCATGTTTCTGCGGATACAGGAGTAATAATTGGCATCTGCAGCATATTGTCGTTCTGACCTAATGCTGCACCTTTGATACGGTCCATAGTGGAAACTACGTACTCATATCCGTAACCAGCTGCTGCACTGCCGATGTTCATAACGATCTTCTTCGCATCAACACCAAGCTGTGTAGTAACAACGTTTAACTGTTTTGCAAGGTTGATATCAACGGCTGACTCAGCACCAACGATCTGATTGTAAGCAAGACCTGCTGCTGCACCGATTGCTTTGTAGTTTTCTTCTTTTTCGGAAAGAAGAAGTGCATTTCTTCCCTGAAGAACCTCTGCAACTTTCGGAAGAAGTTCCGCATCCTTCTCCACGTTCTTGCAGCCTTCTACAACGAGTGGACAGTCGATAGCTGCTGCCACTTCTTTAACAACCTCGATAAGTTCTTCAACAGATTTGTTTGCTCCGTTCGGGTCTCCACCATCCAGGATAAGAGCAACAAAATCAGCTCCTTCAATAGCTGCTGCTTTCTGAGCGATCTCAGCCATTGTAGTAGCTCCTTCATAATAAGCTTTTACGCCTTCAGAGAATTCATCCAGTCCAAGGTCAGAGATCTCAACACCAATTTTGGCTGTGTTCTCTGTTGGTGCATCAAAAGTATAGAACGGGAAAGAATTTTCTCCACCGATTGTCACAGTCTTATCTCCGCTTCCGATTGTGACAGCGTTAATCTTTGCATTAAATTTCTGTGGTTTCTGATTAAACGGCATTTCTCATAAGCCTCCTCTTAATTATTAATTACTCAAATTGCATATAGCATTATACTACATAAAATTACCAGTTACAAGTAACATGGCGTATTTATGTTAAAAATATATCAAAAATAGTTACCTGTGCAAACGACTTGCACTGTCACAGAGATAAACCCTGAATTTTCCTGCATAAACCTTAAAATTCTCTCTCAGCCCGTTGCTTACTCAACTTTACGCTGCGATTCGAATTTCAGATAAACTCTGAATTTTCCTGCGTGAACCTTAAAACTCTCTCTCAGCTCGTTGCTTACGCAACTTTACGCTGCGATTCGAATTTCAAGGTTAAACCCCCGGGTCAGGAGTGCAAGCAACTCCTGACCCTCGAGGGGTTTACATCATTGGGTCCATTGCAAGTGCCGGATGGCCTTTTTCGGTAAGGAATGCTACCAGTGTCTCCGGATCTTCTGCTACGGTCTCATCACCGATCATATCTGTGAAGTTTTCGATTCCGTAGAGTTCCTGAGCTGTCTTATTCAGACGGTCTGCAACAAATTCCTTCAGTTCTTTCGGCATCCATACGATACGTTCGATACCGCCCTCAGCCTTCATAAATTTCTTGGAGGAGATGAAATGTTTTCCATGTCCCATGAATCCAGGAGTCTGAACACCACCGCCTGTCATAGAAGCCATTTCAGGGAAGGTCATACCAAGTGGTGTCATACCAGCATACTCACGGTTTGCGATAACAACACCGTTGGAGAATGGCTCGATACCACAGATACATTCGAAGCATCCGCAGGATGTCATCGGGTCCTGCATAATGGAGTACAGAGTAACGTGCTCCAGAGCACCCTGAGAGAATTTCTGAACTGCTTCATCAACGTCTTCGTAAGAACCAAGGTTCTCATCAATCGGACGTTCTTTTGTGATTACCTGGCAAGGTCCGTTAGGATCAAGCTGATGGGTTGCTTTTGCATCCAGCCATGAAACAGCACCGCAAAGACCAAGTCTCTCTGGTGTTACTACGCAGACATGGCTCGGAGAGAATGCCTGGCAGAGGATACAGCTGTAGTATACATCTACAGATTCATCTGTCAGAGTATCAAGACGCTCATCACGTTTGTCAAAGATCGGGATTGCAACTTCATGACGGATTCTTGTACATTCTGCCGGATCTGTATAGATAACAACTTCGCATTTGTCAACAACTGCGTCAAACTCATTTTTAACAGAAGCGTAAAGAACTTCACCGATGTGTTTGATCTTGAATCCTGCGTTGAATGCATCAATGCTGATACGGATACGCTGCATATCACGCTGTCCTGTATGGTATACACCCTCGATGCAGTTGATGTAGTTGTGGAATTTACGCTCGATAACCGGTTCAAAGTCTGGCTGCATGTTCTTGCCTGCAACTTTAACAATATATGCGATGCTGTTCTTGCTTCCAAGTTCCATGTCATCTACTTCCGGTCCGACTACTGTGATCTTGTGGTCTTCAATTTCAGAAGCATCACAGGTCTGTACAAGCTCTGCACAGTCTACACGGGAACCATCGAATTCAACCTGCATATCTTTACGACGGATGATCTCACCTTCGAATGCAGATGCGAAGGAAACCGGGATATCGATGTTTGTGATCTTGATCTTGATGTCACGTGCTTCAAGAGATGTAGCATTGAATTTGCTTACGTCTTCCTGAACGATCAGGCTCTTCGGTACACGGAAGATATTCTCTGTTTCGTTTGTAACTACCGGGAATCCAAGTGCGATGGCACCTGCACCACAAGCTACGATCACGTCATCCAGAGGTTTGAATGCGTTAACGAATGCCGGTACACGGTCCATTGTATATTTCATCAGTGTGCCTGCATCTCCAGGTGTTACGTTACCGAAGATCAGGGCTGCACGAAGTGCTACGGATACTACATGGATAACTGCTGTAACGTCTTTGCCAAGCGGGATAACACGTACGTTTGCGCCTGTCTTCATTCCTGCTTCTGCAACCTGGTCGATGATTCCGCCAACCAGTGTTACCAGGATACCCTGTGCCTGATAGCTCTTAACAAGAGCAACACCTTCTTCTACGGACGGAGCAGATCCGAGGATTACAGCTACACCAGGGATATCTCCTGTTACAAGCGGTACACCAAGCTCACGGATCACAGCATCTGCAAGATGTCCGTAGCATGGTTCTTCGTATGGTACTGCACCATCGAGATATTTCAGAACTTCGATGAACTCTGCGCAGAGTGCTGTAGCAACACCTGACATGAATGCATCATTTAATCTTTTTTCTCTTGTCATCAGAGTTTTAACAACGCCAAGAGCTTCTTTTAATTCTTTTAATGTTGTAACTTTTGTTCCTGTTACAGCGTAGTAACAAGGAAGGCTGTATGCGGTGTTCGGGAAGCTGACAGCTTTGTCTTCGCCAAATTTAGCGATTGCTCCATCGATAGCACCCTCTGTTAAACCATATACAGCATCGTTTCCGCTGAATACTCTATCAAATAAAGTCACGTTAATACCTCCTGTTTTTAAAGACTTGAATTCTGATCAATCTTTTCTTTTATTTTTGTGATTTCTGCTGTTACAGTCTTGCTGAAATCATAAGGGGATTTACCCTGACGGTCAGCATCGATAACCTCCGTATTGTAATGGAGTATGCCAAGAAGGTCTTCTGCCGGGATTCTGGAACGGATAAATTCCTCATCCTCTGTGTTTCTGACCTTGTTTGCCACAACCTTAACCTGTGCTACTCCAAGGTCACTGGCAAGACGCTTGACATTTTTGTATGTCTGTACACTTCTTGCACCCGGTTCGATCACTACGATAAATGCGTCAACTCCCTCTGTGGTTCCTCTGCCGAGATGTTCCAGGCCGGCTTCCATATCAAGAATCACCACATCTTCTCTTCTCAACACCAGATTGTTAATAATACGTTTCAGCATTACATGCTCCGGACATACACATCCGCCGCCGCCTGTCTCGACAGTTCCCAGGACAAGGAGCCGTACGCCGTTGCAGACCTTACCGTATTTATCCGGAATATCGTCTACCTTTGGGTTCAGATGATAGAACTGATTTCCTGCAGTTGCTCCTGTACGTTCCTCCACAAGCTTACGCATTTTGGAGATCGGCACGATAGAATCCAGTGTTTCTTCATCAAATCCCAGCGCCAGGCCAAGATTTGCATCCGGATCCACATCTGCTGCAAGTACCGGTCTGCCCTCTGCTGCATACAACCTCGCGAGCGTTGCTGCAAAAGTAGTTTTGCCTACGCCGCCTTTTCCTGTAACTGCTATTTTCATTTTATGTCATCCACCTTTTATTACAATTTTAGATTACAGCAGATTAGATTCCTAATGCTGTTCTCTTTTCTTCAATTCTTTCGATCATCAGATCAACTAATTTCTCGATATCAGTTTCTACTGTGTAAGCAGCACCTGTCCATTTTCTTGTTCCTTCTGTAAGAAGTTCAGCCATCTCTGAAGAACCGGAAACATATGGATCAACACCAAGGAAGGTATCAATACCAGTACCTACTACGTAGTTACCGATGGATACAGCTTTTTCAGACATCCACTCAGGAGCACATCCGACTACCGGAAGCTGATTGATCTGAAGTCCTGAATCTTTTGCAAGTTCTGCAGCCAGGATCATCATACGGGAGATATCTACACAGGATCCCATGTGGAGTACTGGCGGGATATCAGCCAGTTCACAGACACGTTTCAGACCTGCACCGCAGAGTTCTCTTGCGGATTTGTCCATCAGACCAGCTTTTGCAGCTGCCTGTGCGGAACATCCGGAAGCGATGATGATGATATCGTTTGCGATACATTTCTTCATTAATTCGATATGTGCGTAGTCAGGACGGATCTTCGGGTTGTTACATCCAACCATAGCAACAGCACCACGGATAACACCGGAAGTGATGCACTCAAGTAACGGTTTGGTTGTTCCTGTTACATCAACCTGAGAGTTTGTAACACCGTCAAGAACTTTAAGGATTGCTTCTACGGAGTAACCAACAGTAGCTTTCTGTTTCAGCTGCGGGATATGTACAAGCTCTGGTTTTCTGTTCTTGAAGTTATCGATAGCCATCTTAACGATTGCTTTTGCGTTTTCTCCTGCTGTCTCAGCGTTGAATCTGATAAATTCAGAATCCGGCATCTGAGCGATCGGAGAAGTTGTGATAAATTTGGTGTGGAAGCATTTGCTCAGAGGTCCTAATGCAGGGAAGATACACTGAACATCAACTACGATTGCTTCGCAGGCACCTGTCAGTACTACGTTTTCCTGCTGCAGGAAGTTACCAGCCATCGGAACACCACGACGCATAGCTACTTCGTTTGAAGTACAGCATACACCGGAAACTGTGATTCCTTTAGCTCCTACGGATTTTGCATAATCGATCATTTCTTTGCTGTCTGCATATTCACAGATCATCTCGGAAAGGCTCGGGTCATGGCCGTGTACAACGATGTTTACGTTTTCTTCAACCATTACACCAAGGTTAGCTTCTGTATCAATCGGCTTCGGAGTTCCGAACAGTACGTCAGAGAACTCTGTTCCCATCATGGAACCGCCCCATCCATCAGCCATACCGCAGCGAAGGGACTGTTTTACAAGTGCTTCCGGAAGGGAAGAACATCCCATATGAGCCATATGCATGGAACTTGCAACCTCACGGTCGATAGCACGAGGTGCGATTTCGTTCTCGATCAGTTTTTCTTTCTGTCCTGCCGGCATCCTGTCAAGGAATCTCTGATATCCGAATGGTTTACCATATTCCATCAGACCGATCTCAGCCATCTCATGAGCCAGATCATAGATATCTTTTCCTTCTGTTTCTACGCCCCATTCTTTTGCGATACGAAGCAGTTTCTCAGGGTCTTTTACCTTATAGTTTCCGTCTTCTTTTGCACAGTACAGTGTGTGGCAGATCTCACGACCGTGATCAGAATGAGTTGCTGCACCGCCTGCTGTGAATTTCAGGAAGTTTCTTCCTACGATACCATGTGCGTCACATCCGCAGATACCTCTCGGAGCCTTAGGTGTGATACGGCATGGTCCCATAGCACAGATTCGACAGCAGATACCCTGCTCGCCGAACTTACAGTGTGGAGTCTGGTTCTTTACACGAAGCTGCCAAGCGTCTGCGCCTACCTTTGCGCCAGTTTCCAACAGTCTGTTGGTAGCAGCTTCAAATTCTTCCACTGTAGTTAATTTGAATTCACTCATTATAGACCTCCTTTGATGATACATGAATGAGTCATGTATTTTTACCTTTCTATAAAGTTTTATATAATAACCCGCAAGACAGAACCCATCCCCGCCCATGGGTTATTTCCTGTAAAAAATGCTGCCGGATATTGACAGATTCCGGCATATTCTGTAATACTTCTCCGCTTTGTCAGCAGAGAAAACGTAAGTTCCCAGCTGCACTTCCTGCTCTTTGCAGTGGCAGAAGGGGACTTACTCGATTCAATTATAAGTCTAATTTACCGGCGATTTCTCTCAGTGCTTTCTTGACCGGATTATCCTCCGGAAGGCTTGCTGTAGGTTTACCCTCACAGTCATATTCATAGACGGCATCATCCTGAGGTACCACACCCAGAAGATGAAGTCCCTGGTTTGCGATTTCCTCCTTGATTCCCTCGTTCAGTTCGCCCTTCGGTGCCCGGTTGACGATCAGTCCCACCGTGCTCGGTTTCATATTGCATTCTTCGATCAGCTTCGCGATCCTTCCGACAGCCTGAATTCCTCTGCGTGAGCAGTCGCTCACCAGGATCGCTGTCTGCATGGACGGAAGAACACCTCGACTGATATGTTCCATACCCGCCTCATTATCCACTACAATATATGGATAATGGTTCTGATATTTAGCAAGCTGTGCCTGAAGAAGACCATTTACGTAACAGTAGCATCCCTTGCCCTGCGTTCTGCCCATTACAAGCAGATCAAAATCATCCTCCTCAACCAGTGCATCCTCAAATCTCATTTCGGCATAATCTGCCTTGGTCATTCCTTTTGGGATCGGACTTTCCTTTGCGATCTCTGCCTGTGCAATCTCCTCACGTACGTCGCCGAGAGTTGTGTCAACCTCAACTCCGAGGACTTCATTCAGGTTGGAGTTTGCATCTGCATCCACTGCAAGGATCGGCCCTTTGCCCTGTTCGCAGAGATACTGGATCAGCATCCCGCATAAAGTAGTTTTACCTACGCCGCCTTTACCGGCGACGGCAATCACATGTGCCATATTAAAGAGTGCCTCCTACTCAATTTCCGCTTTTATTTCTGTGCAGCTGCCTTTTAGCTGCATCATCTGTTGCGTTCAGTCTTCACAGCAAAGCTTTACAATGCTGTTAGCCAGATCTACCATGAGGATACGTCCCTCTACGACACGCTCATCACCCATGATATCTCTGAGGATCAGTTTATTCCCATCCACGTCAATTCTGGATACATTTTTGAATATAACAGAATTATCGCTTTCTTTATATACCGTTGCAAGACACATATAAGTCATCCCTTTCTGTTGTGTTGTGTCATTCAGTATTGCTGCTGTTACATAGTATTATTTCATTTCTTCCTTAACAAGAGTCAGGGCAAGTCCCAAGCGCATATTACCCTTCTGGAAATCTGCCACAGCTTCTCTGATCGTTCTGGCTGAGCCTGTAAGATCCATCTTCTCCAGGTTGTCTGCCATCTGATCGAGTTCTGCTGCATGATGCTCGTTATGCTGCAGCATATAAGTCAGAAGTGCGATGGTTTCTTTCTTGCAGTCTCCGCCTTCGCAGGAACCGCAGTGACTCTGGTCTGCGCATCCACCTTCATGGGTATGTGCATGCTCGCCATCTCCATGAGAATGGGAGTGTGTATGGGTCACACCGTCCGCATGTGTGTGTTCATGGGTATGTCCCTCTGTATGCTCATGTCCGTGCTGGACAAGATTTCCGTTTTCATCTTTGATCAAGTGCATTGTGTCTACTCCTTTCTGCACGAATTCCTGTCCCTCCGTTTATTGTTTCCCACGTTCACAGGCAGATATTCTGTCTTAAACGTAACAAACTTATGACAAGAATTTATCAATTAAACTTATTATACATCTTTTTTTCTCGTTTATCAAGGAGATAATATGAAAAATTCCACAAAAACGAAGAGGTTAGGCATTCTTTTTTTTACGTTTTTTCAAGTCATTTTGTTGTTTTAGTTGTTACAAAAATAACGCATATGTCTTTTTTTTAACGTTGTTTATATTTCATTATTTTCTAGCTTTTTGCGCATACTGTATCAAATTTTTAATATATTTGATGTTCTTCTTTCACATTTTCGTGTTATAATATATAAAAATTTTCAAAAAAGCAAGCAAGGAGGATACACTTTGACTACTTCCGTATTCTTAAATAACGACAGAACCATGCCGCTTCTGGGACTTGGTTTATATAAAGCAACTGCCGATGATGAAGCTGAGAATGCCATTGCCGCAGCAGTAAAGAATGGCTATCGTCTGATTGACACCGCTTCTGCATATAAGAACGAAGAGAATGTCGGACGCGGCATTGCACGGTGCGGCATTCCGAGGAAGGATCTGTTCATAACCACCAAGATCTGGAACAACGCTCAGCGTCTCGGAGATGTCGATGGTGCTTTTCAGCGAAGTCTGGATCGCCTCGGTCTTGATTACATTGATCTTTATCTTATTCACTGGCCGGTTCCGGGCTGTTATCTGAACACTTGGAAGGAAATGGAGAAATTCCTCGAATCCGGCCGTGCCCTTTCTATCGGTGTCAGCAATTTTGAGATTCGTCATCTCGAAGAGCTCCGCAAGGTATCTGGTATTGTCCCTGCGGTAAATCAGATTGAATGTCATCCTCTCTGTTATCCGAAGGAGCTTATTGAATACTGTCAGGCAAATGGGATCCAGGTGCAGGCCTATGCCCCTCTGGCACGTGGTGCTTATCTGGATAATGATATTCTCTGCGTCCTTGGCACAAAGTATGCACATACTCCTGCACAGGTCGGTCTTCGCTGGGCCGTCCAGAAGGGAATCTCCGTTATTCCAAAATCCGTTCATCCGGACCGCATTGCTTCCAATGCACGGATTTTTGACTTTGAGATTGAGCAGGAAGATATGGATCTTCTTGATACACTTAACGAGAACTTCCACAGTGCCAGCATTCCGGAGGATCTGCGGGATATTGTTTTCTGATAATTTTGTCTGCGATATTCCGATATGATTTCTGTCAGGATCACACAGCACGTCAAAAGCCGATGAGCAGAACTTACAACTGTCTCATCGGCTTTTATTGTTACTGTTCACTCCGTTCACAGGTAACCTTTTATTTATTATTATTCAAATCTTATATAGCTTATCTTCTGATAAAGCCATCTATTCTGTCTTTATACTGTTCTTTACCACGGAAGCATCGGTGTTTCCACCTTTTTGTCGCGAAGCATCAGATCTCTGACTGCATCTGCCGCCGGCTTGTTTTCAAACAGGACTTCGTTGACTTCCATGATGATCGGCATTTCTACCCCATATTTCTCGGCAAGACTTTTGGCCGCCTTGGCAGAATAAACACCTTCTACAACCATCTTGACTTCATCCATCGCCTGCTGCATGGTATAGCCCTGTCCGATCAGGTAACCTGCCTTACGGTTACGACTGTGAACACTCGCACAGGTTACGATCAGATCACCGATCCCGGTAAGTCCTCCGAAAGTTTCCATGCGCGCTCCCATCTTTGTTCCAAGACGTGCAATCTCGGCAATCCCTCTTGTGATCAGTGCCGCCTTCGTGTTGTCACCATAACCAAGTCCGTCTGCTGTTCCTGCTGCAAGAGCGATCACATTCTTAAGAGAGCCGCCAAGTTCTACCCCAAGCATATCCGGTGTCGTATATACACGAAATACTGGACTCATAAAAATCCCCTGAAGATACTCCGCTGTTTCCCGCTCAGGCCCGCTAATCACACAGGTGGTCGGGATTCCTCTTCCCACCTCTTCCGCATGACTCGGTCCGGAAAGCACATATACAGCTGCTGCCGGAATTTCTTCACTGATGATATCTGTCATCGTCATCAGTGTGTTCTCTTCGATTCCCTTGGCAACATTGACAATAATCTGCCCTTTCTTTACATCAGGTGCCATCAGTTTTGATGTGCTTCTGATATACGGAGACGGTACGGCCAGCACAAGCACTTCTGCTGTTTCGATGCAGTCTTTCAGGTCTGCTGTAATATCAATATCCTCCGGGATATGTACTCCCGGAAGCTTGGAAGTAAGCTCTCTTGTTTCCCTCAGAGCATCTACCTCTTCCTGAAATCTTGACCAGAGACGCACCTCATGTCCGTTATTGCTCAGAAGAATAGAAAGTGCAGTTCCCCAGCTTCCTGCTCCCAGTACACTGATTTTTGCCATATATCCTACCTACCATTTAACCTTTCTTTGATTTTCCAAGAAATACTTTATTTTCTTTTCCGTGTGCCAGCCTCACAATATTAGCCCTGTGTCTCCAGAACGCAAGACAAGTCAGAAAAGCCATCACCACATACATTTCCAGCGTATGTGAAGGGTCCATTCCATATCCGCCATGTTCGCCACGCACGATCAGTGCGATCAGTGCAACCAGATAAGCAGTCAGCGAACACAGAGAAACATAATGTGTCAGGGCAAAGATCACAAAGAATACAACCGCACACAGAACAAACAATCTCCAGTCAAAAGCAAGCAGAAATCCCACGGAGGCAGCAATTCCCTTGCCGCCGCGGAATCCCAGATTTATCGGGAAATTGTGTCCGAGGACACATCCTGCTGCCGCATAGATTGCAAGCAGCGGCAGAATGTCTGACGCAGAATTTCGAAAAATGAGACGTACAGCCACGATCGCCAGTACACATTTCAGGCAGTCGCCAAGAAGTGTCATGGCACCGGCCTTCTTGCCAAAGGTACGGAGGGCATTGGTGGTTCCCGCATTGCCGCTTCCATGCTCGCGGATGTCTGTCTTATGCATTTTTCCAATAATATAGGATGTCTGAAACAGCCCAAAAATATAACCAATCAGAAGAGATACCAAACGTTCTGTCATTTTATCAGCTCTTTTCCCCGCGTTCACGGATAATAAACTTCAGTGGTGTGCCACGGAAACCAAATGCATCTCTGACTTTATTCTCAATATAACGTGTATAAGAGAAGTGCATCAGTTCTTTGTCATTTACAAAGATAACAAATGTCGGCGGGCGTACGCCAACCTGTGTCATGTAAAAGATCTTGAGACGTTTTCCTCTGTCAGACGGCGGCTGCTGCATGGCAACGACTTCGGAAAGAATCTCATTCAGGACACCTGTCTGAATACGAAGTGTCTGGTTCTCAATGACCGCATCGATTGTCTCAAACAGCTTCGGCAGACGCTGACCTGTTTTGGCGGAAATGAATACAAGTTCTGCATACGGCATGTACGCCAGCACTTCCCTGATACGGTTTGTGTGCTTGTAAATAGTCTTGTCATCCTTCTCAACTGCATCCCATTTATTGACTGCGATAATGACACCCTTACCACGCTCATGTGCGATTCCGGCGATCTTGGCATCCTGCTCGGTAACTCCCTCGGTCGCATCGATCACAATCACGACAACATGT
This sequence comes from Blautia sp. MSK17_66, assembly GCF_020538025.1. NCBI lineage: Bacteria > Bacillati > Bacillota > Clostridia > Lachnospirales > Lachnospiraceae > Blautia > Blautia sp. MSK17_66. The sequence continues at coordinate 37,024 of NZ_JAJBNQ010000003.1, read as the reverse complement.
GCACGCTCTACAGCCGTAACCGTACGAATTACGCTGTAACGTTCAATCTCTTCCTTGATCTTGCCCTTACGACGAAGACCTGCAGTATCAATAAAAATATATTCCTTGCCCTGCCATTTCACTTTCGCATCGACAGCATCACGAGTGGTTCCGGCAATATCAGATACAATCACACGATCCTCACCGAGAAGGCGATTGATGAGGGAAGACTTACCTACGTTAGGCTTACCTACAACGGCGATCTTCGGAATATCGTCGTCTTCTTCTGTATCAAGTCCTTCCGGAAATTCCTTGACAATTTCATCCAGCATATCACCAAGTCCGGTGCGGTTTGCTGCTGAAATCGGAATCGGTTCTCCAATGCCAAGATTATAGAACTCATAAACGTCCATCATATATTTCTGAACGCTGTCCACTTTGTTTACAACAAGAACCACTGGTTTCTGGCTGCGGCGCAGCATATCTGCCACCTTTGCATCAGAATCTACAAGTCCCTGCTGCACATCGGTAATAAACACGATCACATCCGCGGTATCAATGGCGATCTGTGCCTGCTCTCTCATCTGAGAGAGAATGATGTCTCCGCTGTCCGGCTCAATTCCACCGGTATCAATCATGGTAAAGGATTTATCCAGCCAGGTTACATCTGCATAGATTCTGTCACGGGTAACTCCCGGTGTATCTTTTACAATTGATATCATCTCGCCTGCCAGGGCATTAAACAATGTGGATTTACCGACATTAGGCCTCCCCACAATTGCCACTACTGGTTTGCTCATACATTTGTCTCCTTATCTGTTTTTTATTCTGAACGGGATCCAGTACCGAAGATACCAGATCTTCTCCGCCTTCATCTACAATTATGATCTCTCTTCCCAGAGCTTCTGAGATCTCCTCAACCGTCAGGTCATCCAGAAAGACATTCTCTCCGCTCCGCAGCATGTTACATGGGATCAGAAGCCTCTCTCCCAACTTACGCTTAAGAAGCTGTTCTTTCAGATCAGTGCCTGTGATCAGTCCGGAAACCGTGATCTTCTCACCGAAGAAATTATTTCTGATCGTGATCACCTCATATTCCAGTTTCGGATATTTCGTCGAGATTTTTCTCAGGCATTCCTCTATATAAGGTGCTGCGAGCTTACCGGTCGCAACGGTAACGGATCTCGGTTTCTCATCGCCCACACGCTTCTCTATTGCTTCCTGCACCTCGGTGTCAAGAAGTCTCAGCATCCCCACTCCGTTCTCAAGCTGAAGATAGCCATCATAGCGTTCTTCCTCAGGAAGTGTCTGTCCTGCAAGGATATACCACTCATCCGAAGCATGAATGAAATGGATTCCATGTTTCTGATACATTTTGTCCTGCCAGCGATGGATCTGCTCCAGAACCCGGATTGCATCCTCACGCTCGAAGCTCTCCAGCGGATAAAGCCCGTCACGGAATTTTGTCAGACCGACCGGAACCACGGACACGCTCTGAAGGACCGGTGCATATTCCGAAAGCTTCTCCAGGCTGTATTCCAGTTCTTCTCCGTCGTTGACTCCTTTACACAGAACGATCTGCCCGTTCATGATGATCCCCGCTTCATAAAGCTGGTCTACTTTCTTGAGGGCATCTCCCGCAAAACGGTTGTGCAGCATTTTACAGCGCAGTTCCGGATTCATTGCCTGAAAGGAAACATTGATCGGTGACAGATGATATTTGATCACCCTTTGAATATCATCCTGACTCATATTTGTCAGTGTCACATAGTTTCCCTGAAGAAATGAAAGTCTGGAGTCATCATCCTTAAAATAAAGGGTTTCTCGCATTCCCGGCGGCATCTGGTCGATAAAACAGAACATACAGTGATTACTGCAGGAACGATACTCATCCATCAGTCCGTTCTCAAATTCTATCCCCAGATCCTCATCATAATCCTTCTCTACTTCCAGCTCCCAGATTTCTCCGTCCGCCTTCTCTATAAGAAGTTCTATATATTCATCATTCATCAGATAACGGTAGTCAAAAACATCCTCCACCGGCTGATGATTAATCTCTGCCAGCACATCTCCCGGTTCCAGCTCCAGTTCTTCGCCAATGCTTCCAGGAAGAACTCTGGAAATTATGTGTTTCTTTTTTTTCATGATTTTCCTTTCTTTGTACATTCGGACACGCCTTCGTTCATGCCCGATTATTATTATCATAACAATTTCGGGAGTAAAAATCAATAAATTCCTTGACGGGATTTAGGGCAAATGTTATAAATATAATAGGACTCAGTTTGAAAAACTATACCTAGGAGGAATATTATGCCAAATATAGAGTTACTTGAAAAAGCAACCCCAGTTGCTCCGATCCGCATCGCAGCACTTGCCGGATGTCAGGACCTTGCAAAAGAGGTTGACAAGAAGCTTGTAAAATTCCGTAAAGAACTTATAGCCAAGAAGAAACCCAGCACTGTACCACAGGGATACAGCCTTCCTTCTTTCCTTGTAGAATGTGAATGTGTACGCTTCGGTACCGGCGAGGGCAAGGGTTATATCAAAGAGTCTGTACGTGGTGCCGACCTTTTTATCATGGTGGATATCACAAACTACACAGAAACTTATACTGTCTGTGGTCATGAGAACCACATGTCCCCGGACAACCACTATCAGGATCTCAAACGAATCATCTCCGCAGCTACCGGTAAGGCTCATCGTATCAACGTGATCATGCCATTCCTTTATGAAGGACGTCAGCACCGCCGTACCAAGAGAGAATCTCTTGACTGTGCACTGATGCTCAAGGAACTGAGTGATATGGGTGTTTCCAACTTCATCACTTTCGACGCACATGATCCGCGTGTACAGAACTCTATCCCGCTGAACGGTTTCGACAACTTCTTCCCGACCTATCAGTTCCTTAAGGCACTGGTCAAGGATGTTAAGGACTTCAAGCTCGACAACGATCACCTGATGATCATCAGCCCGGATGAGGGAGCTATGTCACGAGCAGTATATTTCTCAAACATCCTCGGCGTCGATATGGGTATGTTCTACAAACGCCGCGATTACTCCACTATTGTAAACGGCAAGAACCCTATCGTTGCTCATGAGTTCCTTGGCGATTCCGTTGAGGGCAAGGATGTTGTTATCATCGATGATATGATCTCTTCCGGAGAGAGTATGCTCGATGTTGCAAAGCAGATCAAAGAGCGTCACGCAAAACGTGTCTTCATCTGCACTACTTACGGTCTGTTCACAGATGGTCTTAAGAAATTTGATGAATACTACGAAAAGGGCTGGATCGATAAGGTGATCACCACCAACTTAAACTACCGCGATCCGGAACTCCTCGAGAAACCATATTACATTGAAGCAAATATGAGCAAATATCTCGCAAGTATTATGGATATCATCAACCACGACCTGTCTGTAGAGAAGGTACGTTCCAGCAACGATAAGATCATGGAGCTTATGGAGAAAGTCAATAAGTGCTGATTTATCTGCCAAATAACATTTATGGGCTGTATACCGTTTTTATCCGTACGGTATGCAGCCCATTTTCTTTGTCGATATCTTTTATTTCGTTTTCTTTATTCCCAGAAACGCTCCAAGATTTCCCCTTTTGCCATGTGATGCCCTGTGAGAAAAAAGGAACTCCGGATTGCAGCAGGTGCACAGGTTCGGAAGGGAGATATGTTCCTCTCTGATTCCCGCTTCCAGCATGATCTGATGGTTCGCCTCCCAGAGATCCAGCTGATATTTTCCGTCCGGTTTTCCATAAAACAGAGAATCCCACTGTTCTTCTGCAAAATTCTCCTTAAACTGTTCAATCACATCCTCACTAACCTCATAGCAGTCCTGGCAGATAGAAGGTCCTACTGCAGCATAGATTTCTGACGGCTCAGAGCCGAACTCTTCCTGCATTCTCCGAACAGTAACCGCACCGATTTTTGCCACTGTTCCTCTCCAGCCGGAATGAGAAAGTCCGATCGCACGATGTACCGGATCAATGAAGTACAACGGCACACAATCCGCATAAAACGTTGCAAGTACCAGTCCCGGAACATTGGTGATCATTCCATCCACATCTGTGTACGGTCTTGGCCTTGTGATGCCGTTTCCACGGTCTTTTTCTGTGACAAGGCGGACATTCGCCGTATGTGTCTGATCAGAGGTTACAATATCGTTCATATCGAAGCCTGCGGCATCGGCCATTCTCTTATAATTTTCTTTTACCGCTTCCTCTTTGTCCCCTCTGGTAAAACTCAGATTCATAGAGGAATAAATTCCCTCACTGACACCTCCAAGCCTGGTGCTGAAGGCATGCACAAATCCGGGCAGTTTATCAAATTCCGGATAAGTAAGATAAGTCACGCCCTCTCTTGTATTTACCCGCATTTTGGGTTTCTCTTCCTGATGCCATTTTATATCTGTCATCAATATCCTCCTTCTGTGTTTTATCCACAGTAATCAAAGGCATTCCTGATCCAGTGGATCTCTTCTCCGTCGATCGCCACCACATCAAATCTGCAGGGAGGTTCTCCATATCCATAACGCAGAAGATAAAACTGTGCCGCCCGGCTGATCCGGCGCTGCTTCCTGATATCAACTGCTGCTGCCGCCTCTCCCGAGATCGCCGTGGCCCGGTATTTCACCTCCACGAATACAAGATAGTTTCCATCCCTGGCTACCAGATCGATTTCTCCGCTCCGGCAGAAAAAATTCCTCTCAAGAATCCTTACTCCCTGTTTTTCCAGAAAGGCAGCCGCCTGCTCTTCATGACGACTGCCTGTTTTACGTTTGTTAATACGCTGTCTCTCTTTTCTTTTTGTGTGTCGGTATCTTTTGTAAGAAAGTCTGGCATATGGTCTTAAACCACACGCCGATTATACAAAATGCGTAATAAAACTTGCTCTGTGGATCGGGGTTGGTCCATATTTTTTGAGTGCCTCAATATGCTCAGCGGAACCGTATCCCTTATTGGATGCAAATCCATATCCGGGAAGCGCACTGTCATATTCGACCATCATCCTGTCCCTTGTTACCTTTGCAACGATGCTGGCCGCTGCAATGGACGCGCTTTTGGCATCTCCCTTGATGATTGGAACCTGCGGGATCGTTACTCCCGGGATCGTTACCGCGTCATTGAGAAGAAGCTGCGGAGTGACCTTCAGTTTACTAATAGCTTCCCGCATTGCCTCATAGGTCGCCTGCAGAATATTGATCTCGTCAATCCTCTGCGGACTTGCCATACCAATACCTACCGCTATTGCTTTCTCCATGATAACATCATAAAGCTCTTCTCTTTTGTTCGCAGTAAGTTTCTTTGAATCATTCAGATAGAGGATATCGTGATCTTTCGGAAGGATCACTGCACAGGCTACTACAGGACCTGCCAGCGGGCCTCTTCCCACCTCATCAATCCCGCAGAGATATCCCAGATGTTCATATTCATGTTCGTAGTGCATCATTTCTTCCATGCGGAGCTTTTCCTTCTGGATGTTCGCAAGCTTCTTCTGATACTGCTGAATAATCTTCTGCACCCCGCTTCGTTCATCATCCGCATATTTCTGACAGAGTCCGTTCCACTGCTCTTCAGCTGCCGCGGCAAATTCTGCCTTGATTTCACCGATCTTTTTCATCTGCTTTTACCTGCTCTGCCCATTCAAGAGTAATTCGTCCGATCTTGCCGCCACGGAAATCGTCAAAAATCAGTCCGGAGGCTTTGACATAATCCAGTTCTTCTCCCCGTTTCAGACAGCCTCTTGCCTTTGCAATTGCTTCCAGAGTTTCAAGCGGCGTACCTTCCTCAGAAATGCCATAGCGTTTCTCAAGAAAGCCCGGATAATCCTTCTTAAGCTTCTCCAGAAGCCAGAGGGCAAGTTCTTCGATATTCAGGATATCATCCTTGATAGAGCCGACGCAGGCCAGACGGATGCCGACCAGCTGATCCTCAAATTTCGGCCAGAGAATTCCCGGTGTATCCAGAAGCTCTACATTCTTATTCAGGCGGATCCACTGTTTTCCCTTTGTCACGCCAGGCTTGTTTCCGGTTTTGGCGCAGGCCTTCCCTGCAAAGGTATTGATAAACGTAGACTTCCCTACATTTGGGATACCTGCCACCATGGCACGGATCGGACGGTTTTTGATTCCTCTTCTCCTGTCACGCTCAATCTTTTCTTTGCATGCTTCCTGGATCACATTCTGGATTGTCTTCATTCCTGCCCCATTACGCGAATCCACCTTCACCACATAAAATCCCTTGCTCTGAAAATATTCTTTCCAGGCCTCATTCTGTCTCTCATCTGCAAGATCTGCCTTGTTCAGAAGTATCAGACGGGATTTATTCTGTCCAAGCTGATCTATGTCCGGATTTCTACTGGAGAGCGGCACTCTAGCATCCACCAGTTCTATGATCAGATCGATCAGCTTTAAGTCTTCCTGCATCTGTCGTTTTGCCTTGGTCATATGACCAGGGTACCATTGTATATTCATATCTGTCCTGACCTTTCGTATTTATTCGTCTTTCACAAAAAACCAAATTTCTCAAACGGAGAGCAGGTGAACCACAGCTTTCCGACAATATAACGCTTATTTACATTTCCGATATCAGAATAACGGCTGTCTTCACTGTTGTTGCGATTATCGCCCAGAACAAAATACTGCCCCGATTCCAGTGTAACTGTAGTGGAAGCAAGTCCCGGATTCGTGATCTCCGGAAACTGTCCGGCCTCCTGATACTCTTTGCCGTCAATCAGGATCTTTCCGTCAGAAATCTGTACCGTCTCTCCCGGAAGTCCGATCACACGCCGGATATGAAGTGCCGCATCATCACTGGCATTTGTTCTGAAAACGATCAGATCTCCTCTTTCCGGTGATGAAAATTTATATACTGCTTTATTGATAAAGAAACGATCACCGACAGAAATTGTCGGTTCCATTGAATTTTCCTGCATGGTCACAGTCTGGAACAACATGAGTGCCACCACTGCTGCAAACACCAGTGTTACCACAATCTGAAAGATCCACTTCAGAATTCCGCGAATCTTTCTGTCTTCCAGTTTTGCCTTTAATTCAAGAACCTTTGAGTGTTCTTTCCAGTTCTGTATATTCATATCTGCTCTCTCCCATAATGGAAAAGAGGGACAATAGCTGTCGTTATTGTCCCTGCTTTTAAAACATTTGAAATTTTCAGATAAAACACATTATCTAACGCGTTCTTTAACCTTTGCAGCTTTACCTACGCGGTCTCTCAGGTAGTTCAGCTTAGCACGGCGAACTTTACCCTGACGGATAACTTCTACCTTAACAACGTGTGGGGAATGAAGCGGCCATGTCTTCTCAACACCAACACCGTTGGAGCTCTTTCTTACTGTGAAAGTTTCTCTTGTGCTTCCACCCTGTTTCTTAAGAACAGTTCCCTCGAAAACCTGAACTCGCTCACGGTTTCCCTCTTTGATCAGAGCGTGTACTCTTACTGTGTCACCAACGCGGAACTGCGGTACTTCTGCTTTTAACTGAGCAGACTCAATGTTTTTGATAATGTCGTTCATTTTATTCTCTCCTATTCTTATCTGGATGTTCTTAATACATGACTCTGTAACAGAGGACCATCTTTTTTACAACGAAAATAAGTATACTATAAAAATATTCCGATTGCAAGCAGTTTTTTATTTTATGTTTAATTACCGGATGCAGTATCGGAAGCAGTGGTCGCATCGGAACTGCTCAAAATCTGATTCAGCTCATCGATCATCTCTTCGTCCTTCAGACGGAACTTGATTTCAACACGTCTGGAAGCATCCTTATCTACATTTCCATCTGCATCCAGAACCGGATTTGCCATGGAATGTCCGTTTACCGTCAGATAATTCTGAAGATTTGCCGATTGGGTGGAATCCAGGAAGTTCCCCTGAATATCCAGAAGATACTGCGCCACAGCCAGGGATCTCTGCTGGGACAGCTGCAGGTTGTAGCTGTAGTCTCCGTCCGTATCGGTATAACCGTCAATGATGATCTCTGCAAGATACTTCATATAATCATCCTGCAAAAGCACCTTACAGTAGATCGGAAGGATCTGTTCCAGTGCCTGTTTACCGGCATCGGTCAGCTCCGCCTGATCATAATCAAACATAACGCTGGCCTCCAGTGTCAGTGCACCTGTCTGTGCATCAATATCCACACTGATATTGTTCCTGGAAAACTCATTCTTCAGAGCCTCTATAACATCTGCCTTGACACCAATGATCTGATCGATCTGTGCCTGCTGGTTCTTAAGCTGCTGAGTCTTGGTATCCAGTGCAGACTGCTGGCTTTTGAGTGTGGCTTCCTGTTCCTTAAGCTTGGCAGCCAGTGCGTTCAGCTGCTGTTCCTGTTCCTCAAGCTTCTCCTGCTGGGTCTTGAGCTGCTCGTCCTGATTCTGGATCGTTCCTTCCTTCTCATTCAGGGCATTCTGCTTGTCAAGAAGCTGCTGTGTGTATTCCTCCTGAAGTGCGATCTTGTCGTCTCTCTCCTTAATGCTCTCGTTGTAGCTTTTCTGAGCCTGAAAAAGAGTCACACACATCAGCAGTACAAAGAGAAGAAGAACTCCTGCCATCATATCAGAATAGGAACGCCAGACATTAAATCCGTTGTTTTCTGATTTTTTCTTTCTGCGCATTTGTCCTCCTATCTGAATATACCAAGCTTGCCTTTCTGTGTCCCTTTGGTCAGTTCACGTAAATTTCTGTTGAGTTCTTCAAGCAGTAACTGCTGCTGTTCTCCCTGCTGTTCCAGAAGTTCTTCCAGTTTATCGAAAGACTGTTTCTGTGTCAGCTGACCGGAAGAAAGGGTCACAGTCTTATCACTTCCTGCTGCCGAAATATCTGCAAGAAGACGGCGGACCTGATCCATCGTCTTGTAAGACAGCTTCTGATAATTCATAAACTCCTGAAGTCTTGCATCAAATTCCGCAACCACCTGACGGTTTGCCTGTGCAAGCTCTACATTACGCCTGCCCGCTGCGGAAATGCGATCCATTCCCTGTGCAGCAGCCTCGACATATTTCTGCATGGTCTGGTTGCACGCAACCCAGAATTTCGCAGAAGAAGCTTCCGCTTCCTTGAGATAATCTGCAAGATGCTGGTAATCTGCCTGCTGTTCCTTCTGGATCGTCTGATTATCCTTAAGAATGCGGTCTGCCCTGTCGAGATATTCCTTCTGTGCCATACTGGTGTCCTCCAGCATGGTACGCATGTTGCGCTCATGCTCCGTATATGCCTCACTGAGCTGTCTGCTCATAGACTGATAGAGATTTGTCGTGTAGTTGGCATTGTCTGTCTGAGCGTCTTTAAGCTGGGTAAGTGCCCTGCCAAAATCCTCAAACTGTGCTTTGAAAGAAAGATTCATTTCCTTCAGGAAAGTATCCAATATCTCCCTGATCGCATCCTCCTGGCATTTCGTCACAGAAGATACCAGCACATCCAGAGAATCGTTCATCTTCTGGAAGGTCGGCGTGATAACCTTTTCAAAGCTGCCCGCCATCTGTACAGAGAATTTCTCTGCCATCTGCTCCATGGCTGCGGTCTGATTCTTCTGGCTGGAAACCAGGATATTCATAGATTCACTCTCTGCTGTCGGCATGACATATGTATGGAATCGATCCAGGAATTTCTGAAGACTCGCTGTCATTGAAGAATACTCTGACTTCATGCCGCAGGTATAGACGATCGACATCGCAATACCATAAATAGAAGTCAGAAACGCTACCTTGATACCGTCTACCAGAGATGCAACCGATGTTGTCATTGCCTCATAGTTGGTAGGTTCAAAGTTCTTAAGTCCCCACACAAGTCCTACGAAGGTACCAAGGATACCGAGACTTGTAAAAATATCCGGAGCCATTTCCAGAAGACGCTTGTGGACATGTTCATCCATATCATCTCCATTCAGATACTCCTCGATATCACCGATTCCCTCATGACTCTGTGAGATCGCATCCGTAAAGGCCTGCATCTTCTCATCAAGATATCGCTGATGAAAGATACCATTCAGTGCAGAAACCTTATCTGCATCAACCTTTCCCGGAGACTGAAATACATTTCTGATCTCATCTGCCGCATCGCTCAGTGCCCTGGAAAGATCATTCATACGAAACATTCCGCCAAACATCCCGGCAATATAGGTAACTGCCATGATCCCCAGAAAGCAGAAGTTATAAATCAGTATACTGGCAGCTCCGCGGCCAACATAAAGGGTCATTCCGACAGCCGCTGCTACAACTGCCAGAAAAAGCATTACGTTTAACACCTTTTTTCTCATAAGCAACCTCCTTATTGTCTATTATCATATCATACCATTTTTTGACGAACAAGCTGTTTTCTCTACTTTACCAAAAGCCTCACAATTTGAACACATTTCAGGCAGCTCACAGACCGTACTCTGATCTGCAAAAAAGACAGCCCGGAAACCTTGTCATAAAAGATCTCCAGCCTGTCTTATCTGTTTTATTTACGCATATACTTTATCTTCTTCCAGAAGGACTGCCTGTCCGTCCTTAACCTCAACGACATTCACGCTGCAGTTCGGAGGCACGCATCCATGCCAGAAATTCTCAGGATCCTGATACACGTTCTGCAAAAGTGCTCTTACCGCACATCCGTGGGAGGCGATCAGAATTGTTTTGTCCAGGAGGGAAGGATCATGAATCTTTTCGTCCCAGAAGTCCTTCGTCCTTGCAAGAATATCTGCAATGTTTTCTCCGTGCTTTGGGCGTTTGAATCTCCATGGATCCGTAAAAAACTTCTCCATCTCCGGATTCAGATACTCATGTGCATCATTAAAGCAGATCACGCCCTCCAGTTCACCGAAATTGATTTCCTGGATCCTTTTGTCCTCAATAACGGGTACTTCTCCAGCCTGACTGTCAAGGATCAGTTCTGCCGTCTTTCTGGCTCTCGCAAGGGGACTGCTGAAGCAGAGATCAAACCGGACATCTTTCAATGCTTCTCCTGTTTTCTCTGCAAGCAGGATACCATTTGGAGCGAGCGGGATATCTGCCGCCCCCTGCACCTTGTGAAGCTTGTTCCACACAGTCTCCCCATGTCGTACCACATAAAGTTTCATCAGCTTCTCAACTCGATTCCAAGAGCAGTAAGACCATTCAGGATCTTCTTCATTGCTGCTGTGATCTCAGCCTCTTCCAGAGTTTTTTCGTGATCGCGGAATACAACAGAGTATGCCATGGATTTGTATCCTGCCTTGATCTGTGCTCCCTCGTAAATATCAAACAGCTGATAGGATTCGAGGATTTTTCCGCCCCTCTGCTCCAGAACGTCCTCGATCTGACCTGCGAGAACGTGCTTTGGAACAACCATACTTAAGTCACGGGTAACTGCCGGATATTTGGCGATTCCGGTAAATTTATGGTTAAATCCGCAGAATTCAAGGATATCCAGAATGTCGATCACCGCAACATAAGTTCTGTCCCCAATTCCATAATTATCAGCAACGAGCGGATGTACTTCTCCAAGATATCCGACCACCTTGCCTTCATAGCTGATGTTTGCCTGTCTGCCCGGATGCAGGTAGGTCTTGTTGCTGTCCGGTGTATAATGAACCTTTTTCTTCATTCCGGATTTCTCGAAGAATTCTTCGATCACACCCTTCATGTCAAAGAAATCTCCGGCTCCGTACATACCAAGAGTGAAGTGTACTCTTTCATCCGGAAGTTCTGTCAGTGGAAGTGCCTTTGGCAGATAAACCTTTCCGATCTCATAGAGACGGACAGCCTTGTTTCTTCTGTTATAGTTTGTCGCCAGGGAAGAAAGCATTCCATGCAGAGTTGTAGTACGCATGATACTGTAATCTTCTCCGAGCGGATTATTGATTGTGATCACTTTGCGAAGTTCACTGTCCTCCGGGATACGAAGCTTATCGAATACCTTCGGGCTTTCGAAAGAATAGGTCATTCCCTCTGAGAAGCCGCAATATTCTGCGATATCTCTTGCCACATTTTCAATGCGAAGTTTAAACGGAAGTTTTCCTGTTGTAGCTTCTCCGGTCGGAAGTGTTGTCGGGATTTTGTCATATCCGAAGAATCTTGCAACTTCCTCTGCAACATCTGCCATGCAGTGGATATCCTGGCGGAAGGTAGGTGCCACGATCTCGTTTGTCTGAGGATCCAGTGTCAGTTCCACCTTTGCAAGGTATGCAAGCATCTCCTCTTTTGTAAGGTCTGTTCCAAGAAGTGCATTGATTCTTTCCGGCTCAAACGGTACTCTGGAAGGCTCTCTGGTCTCATTGCATACATCTACACAGCCGCCAACAACCTCGCCGGCTCCCAGTTCTTCCATCAGCTGGCAGGCACGGTCGATCGCTGCTTTTGCATTGTTCGGATCAAGACCCTTTTCGAATTTACCGGAGGCATCGGTACGAAGACCGATTCTCTTGGAAGAAAGACGAATGTTTGTGCCGTTAAAGCAGGCAGCTTCAAACAGAACTGTGTGTACATCATCTGTGATCATGGAGTTCTCACCGCCCATGATTCCGGCGATACCGACTGCTTTCTTTCCATCACAGATCATAAGAACCTGATCGTCCATCTCTCGTTCCTGACCATCCAGAGTCACAAATTTTTCTCCTGCTTCTGCACGGCGGACCACGATCTCCTTACCTTCAATTCTGTCCAGATCATACGCATGCATCGGCTGTCCAAACTCTTCCATTACATAGTTTGTGATATCCACAAGGTTGTTGATCGGGCGGATTCCGTTGGAAGCCAGACATCTCTGCATCCATTTCGGAGACGGTCCGATCTTGATGTTTTTGACAACTCGTGCTGTATATCTCGGGCAAAGCTCCGGATCCTCTACCGTAACCTTAATATAATCAGATGCATTCTCATTGTTTCCGGTTTCTTTTACTGCCGGAGGGATGAATTTCTTATCAAAAGTAGCTGCTGCCTCTCTTGCAATTCCAAGTACTCCATAGCAGTCTACACGGTTGGATGTGATCTCATATTCAAATACAACATCATCAAGGCCAAGTGCTTTGATCGCACTTTCGCCGACAACTGCATCCTCCGGGAAGATATAGATGCCGTATTCCGGTGCTTCCGGATACATTTCTCTTGTGCTTCCCAGTTCTTCGATGGAGCACATCATTCCATAGGATTCGATTCCTCTGAGCTTTCCTTTTTTGATCTTAATCCCGCCAGGAGCTGCTTTGCCGTCATGGCCGCCTGCAACACGTCCGCCGTCTAAGACAACCGGTACCTTGTCTCCTTCTTTGACATTCGGAGCACCTGTTACGATCTGAATGGTTTCTGTTCCGACATTGACCTGACAGATGATAAGCTTATCTGCATCAGGGTGTTTTTCTATTTTTTCAATCTGTCCGATCACAATCTTTTCAAGGTCAGCATCCAGTTTCTCGAAGCCTTCTACCTTTGTTCCTGACAGTGTCATGGCATCTGTGTATTCCTGGGCTGTTACATCCAGATCCGGCACATACATTTTAATCCAGGACATTGATGTATTCATGTTTTATATCCACCTTTCGATTTTTTGTATAAAGGTAACTGTTCAGTACCCTCACAGTTACGAGTCAAAATGCATTCCAAATCACCTTCGGTGATGGCATTTTGCCTTGTATGTCTCGGGATTTTGGCAAAAGCATGCCAAAACGCCTCGCGGGATACTACCTTCTGAATAGTTACGTATAAAGTTCGTTTAGATTATTACTCATGTTTCCTTTCTGCTGTACAGATCAGAACTGTTTCAAGAATCTTACATCATTTTCGTAGAGAAGACGCATGTCGTCGATCTCATATTTAAGAAGCGCGATACGCTCAAGACCTACACCAAACGCAAATCCTGTATATTCATCCGGGTCGATTCCGCACATTCTCAATACGTTTGGATGAACGGTTCCACATCCGAGGATTTCAATCCATCCGGATCCCTTACAGAAACGGCATCCCTTGCCACCGCATTTAAAGCAGGAAACATCCACCTCTGCACTCGGCTCTGTAAACGGGAAATGATGCGGTCTGAATTTTGTTTTTGTCTCCGGTCCGAACAGTTCCTGCGCAAACTCCTGAAGAGTTCCCTTAAGATCTGCAAATGTGATGTTCTTATCAATAACCAGACCTTCAATCTGATGGAAGGACGGAGAATGTGTTGCATCTACTTCGTCAGAACGGAATACTCGTCCCGGTGCGATCATACGGATCGGCAGCTTGCCCTCCTCCATAGTACGTGCCTGTACCGGAGAGGTCTGAGAACGGAGAAGAATGGAATCATTGATAAAGAATGTATCCTGCTCATCTCTTGCCGGATGATCCTTTGGAATATTCAGTTTGGTAAAGTTGTAGTCTGCATATTCCACTTCCGGACCTTCTACTACCTCGTAGCCCATTCCGATAAAAATACGCTCTACTTCTTCCAGCGCGATGCTGTTCGGGTGGCGATGTCCGATCTTTGCTTTCTTTGCCGGCAGTGTGACATCGATCACTTCCGCTTTCATTTTTTCTTCGCGAAGTGCTTCCTCTAATTTCTTTCTGGTTGCCTCCAGATGCTCTTCGATCTTAGTTCTTGTCTCGTTTACCATCTGTCCGACTTTCGGACGGTCTTCCGGTGCAACATCCTTCATGCTCTTTAAAATTGCTGTCAGTTCACCTTTTTTGCCAAGGTAGGCAACTTTTACTTCATTCAGTTTCTCCGGACCATCTGATTCCTCGATCCGTTTTCTGGCTGCTTCTGCCAGTTCCTGAAGTTTTTCCTTCATATCCATGGTATTCGCTATCTCCTTTTTGTGTATTATTGATAACTGTTCAAATGGCAGTATCCCGCGAGGTATTTTGGCATATATTTTGACTCGTAAAAATCTTTTGTGTAACAGGAACATTACGGAGTAATTTCCTATAAAGTAAAAAAAGACCCCATCCCTGGAAAGGGACGGAGTCATAATCCGCGGTACCACCCTGTTTCCTGCATATGCAGGCACTTGAGTCATGCTTAACGCGCATCAACGTCATCTCCTACTGAAAAAAGTTCAGAGATGAAGCTCCGGCGGGAAAATGAGAAACTGTCTGAACTTAAGGGAGCTTACAGCCGCTGACTCCCTCTCTCTGAAAGAAAACAATTTCCTTGAAACGCCTTCAAAGCTTTTGGCTTATCTTTCCTTACTATGCCACATAGAAAAAAATCTGTCAAGATTTTTTTTGGTCAGCTGCCATACCGTAAGCTGTGCCTGGCGGAACTGATTCTCAAAATAGGCATTGATCTCCGCACCATAAAGCAAAAGATTCATGCAGCAGTACAGCCACAGCATGACCATGATAAGCGCCGACAGACTTCCGTACATATTGCTGAAGTTCGGGAAGAATGTAAAGTACAGAGAAAAAAAGTAGGAGAACAAAGACCACGCGACTGCTATGATAAACGCTCCCGGAACCTGACTCTTAAGAGAAGCCTTCCTGTTTGGCAGATACCGATACAATACCAGAAAAACAAGAAACAGTACTACAAACACCAGGAAGGTCTTGGCACTCAGAAACCGTCCCAGTATTCTAGCCAGAAATGGTGCATAGATCACAAGAGCTGAGTGTATACGGTTTCCCATGACCAGCAGCAAAAGACTTATGATGATCGCAATTACAAACAGAAACATATACAGCATGGAGTATAATCTGTTCGTCAGCCAGTTTCGGGTTTCCTTTACATGGTAAATAACATTCAGACCCGCGATCAGAGACTGCATACCCTTACCTGAGGACCACAGTGCAAAAATTGCTGAGATTGGTACGACCGCCGCACTCCTTGTGAATACCTCTGCGATGATGCTGAGGACAAAATCCTGAAGGTTTGTCGGAACAAACCCTATGACCGCCTGCCTGAGCATTCTGTAGGTCAGCGGGGTATATTGAACCAGTGCGGTGAGGACCAGCACAAAAGGGATAAACGACATGATCAGAAAGTATGCCGCCTGTGCAGCGTAGGCACCGATATGGTCGGTTTTGATTCTGTCCATGAATCCCAGGATCAGCTGCACCGTGCCTTGGACTTTCTTATTTTCCATTCTTTCTCTCCTAATCCACAAGTTTATCTTTTATTTTAACATAGTTTGTACAATGTGACAAGTTTTGGTTCGTTTTTCGTCATTATTTCCATCAACTTTATTACTTTCGTAACTGTTCACAGGTAATATCCCGCGAGGTGTTTTGCCATGGATATGGCAAAATCCCGAGACATACGGGGCAAAATGCCATCACCGAAGGTGATTTGAAATGCATTTTGACCAAGTTACTGTGAACGGAGTGAACAGCAACTTATTTCCACTCCGTTCACGGCATCTTACATCCCGCTCCTTTTGCAGGTATCAGAACATCTCCTCAAGTTCTATATCCCTGAAAAAATAATTCAGGATTTCCTCATAGGTATAGCCTTCTTTTGCCATCTCATTTGCGGCAGTCTGGCTCATTCCCACGCCATGACCGTAGCCTCCGCCCTTCAGCGTGACCCCTTCCTCATCCTGCTTCAGAATTTCAAAATAGGCACTGGGAAGCAGCTGGCCCCCGTCCACTGTACTGCCGTTTCTTTCTGTGATCCGGCATCCCCCGGGCGAAAGGAATTCTCTTATAGCGTATTCCCCATTCAGGTTCTGGCTTCCGCTCTCTGTCGCGACTGCAAGCTCTGTCACCGCACCGCTCTGGCTTTTTTTCTGGACAGAAACAGATTTCAGCCTTCCTGTCAATTTCAGAAGTGAGGCGGCTTTTTCTTCCAGATTTGACCAGGGGATTCTGACCTCCCATGCACTCCAGGGTTCCTTTTCGTCAAATTTACAGGGGACACTCTGCAGCCAGGACGCGGCTTTATGAGCTCCCCAGATTTCATCCGTACTGGTCACTCCGGCAGAGGTCGAAAAATAATATGCCTCCACCGGCTGTCCATCCTGGCAGATGATCTTCCCTTTTGTTTCTTCCACGGCTCTGGAAGAAGCCTCCTGCGGCGCTATGTTCTGATAAACCTGGCAGCTCACACTGTCATCAACATCCGCACCATACTCAGAAAACCTTCCCTCCTGCATCTGTTTCCATGCATAGGTCCTCGCACAGACCGCCTGTGCTTTGAGAGCTTCCATCTCATAGGCAGAAGGCATTTCGCTTGGAACAACAGCTTTGAGATATTCCTCCAGAGAAAGGATATTGATCAGCAAAAGTCCCTCTTCACACGGTCGGATCTCCATTCTCCCACTGTATACAGGCATACCGTACTGTCTGTTGATCGATGGAATGCCAATGCCGTTTTCCTGCTCCGGGATTGAAATAATTTCTCTTCTGCCATGCAGAATTTTTGCCTCATATACCGTCTCTTCTTCATCCAGGGAAATTGTCACTGAATCATGGTATACCGACTGAAAATCTGAATCCGTAAGTACTACCCTAATCTCAGGTTCTGACCTGTGTTCTTTCATCTCTCCAGCTGCTGTGCTGCCATACACACACATTTTATTCAACAGCACCACAAGTAAAATTACATTCACATAAAAAAATCTGGTTTTCCTCATAATCCATTATATGAAGAAAACCAGAAATCATAGCTGTTATTTATTTCAACTCACAGTCGGTAATTTCACAGAGTCTGACATATCAGCAACATGCTGACTGTGATTTGCCTCATGTCAGTGGGGGATACCGATTTCTCTCCGCCCGCCACTGCCGTTCATTTTCTTGTTTGCAATTCATCTCACCGCCTATAGAGGTGGGAGAATCCTTGTTATATCTTGTTAAATTATCTGTCAGCTGTGAACAATTATGATTATTTCCTTACAGAGAATCTGTAGACTGTTTCAGAATAATACCTCTCCCCTGCTTCCAGAATCGGAGAATGGAAGTTCTCTACATTGACAGCGTTCGGCTCAACCTGAGTCTCCAGGCAGAAGGCCTCGCGTTTATTGTAAACATGTCCGTTCTTACCATGTTCATCCTCCACAAAGTTTGCCGCATAGAACTGTACGCATGGACAATCTGAAAGGACATCCATCTGGATTCCAGATTCTTCTGACCATGCAGATGCGATTTCACGGATACTTGCCTTGTTATAGCCGTCTGTTACATAATTGTGGTCAAAACCACCGGTAAATCTAAGCTGTTCAAAGTCAGCCCCGATATCTCTGCCGATCTGCTTAGCGGTTCGGAAATCCATCGGAGTTCCCTCCACAGGCGCATTCTCGCCAACCGGGATTGAATCCTCGCGGACAGGGGTGTATTCCTGTGCATGGATGGTAAGATACTGATCCATCGCAGTTCCACTTCCCTCTCCACTTAAGTTGAAGTAGGAATGATTTGTCATATTGGCAACGGTCGCCTTATCACTTACGCCGAAATAAACAATTCGAACTGCGTTCTCCTCCGTCAGTTCATAGGTAACAGATACCTCAAATTCTCCCGGAAATCCATTCTCACCATCCGGACTGATTCTGGAAAGAGTAACGGCATTCTGCTTCTCCTCAACAGAGGCCTTCCACAATTTCTTCTCAAATCCATCCGGACCACTGTGAAGGTTATTCTTGCCTTCATTCGGTGTCAGTTTCACTTCCTGACCATCGATCATAAATCTGGAGTCTGCAATACGGTTTCCGCTTCTGCCGATGCACGCTCCAAAAAAGCAGCCGTTTACGAAATAACTCTCAAGATTATCATAACCAAGGACAACATCTGTTAGTCTGCCTTCCTTGTCCGGTACACAGATCTTCACCAGGATCGCACCATACTGTGAAACTTCTATGTAAGCCCCTGACTTGTTCTCAATGTGATAAAGATGTGCCTCCTCACCTGAAGGCAGATTTCCAAAAACTTTCTCTGTTACCATGTCGGTTTCCTCCCACGTCGTTCTTCAAAAAAAGAGCCATTATACATGGCTCATTCTTTCTAATATACCCCGGAATGCCGTTCCCTTCCATTTGACGCCTAGCTTTCGCCAGGTTGGGTGTCCTCAACTGATGATCTGCCTTCCACGACGAGAGGCCTGACATCACAGCAGCGATGTTGGATTCCCTATTAATAAATGTAGGTTCAAATAAAAAAAGGGGCATCGCACATTCCAGGAATTTCTTTTCTTGTTTTATTGTACTCTATTGTATGCGATTTTTCAACAGGAAATACCGAAAATATTTCAGATTATTTCGCAACAAAGTTGATGATCTTGTTTGGTACATAGATTTCTTTGATGAGGTTCTTGCCTTCAAGGAAGGAAGCAATTCTCTCATCAGCTTTGGCAATCTCAAAAGCCTTTTCTTTCTCACAGCCATTCGGAAGAACTACGGTTCCTCTTACTTTACCGTTTACCTGTACACCGATCTCAATGGTCTTGGCAACAGTTTTGCCCTCATCATATTCCGGCCACGGAGCAACTGCAAGCAGACCCTCGCCTCCCAGGAATTCCCAGATTTCTTCGCAGAGATGTGGAGCAAACGGGCTTAAGAGCTTAACGAAGATCGCAAGGTCTTCTTTGCCGAGGCGTCCTTCTGCTGTGATCTCATTAAGCAGAGTCATCAGGCTGGCGATCGCTGTATTGAATTTCAGGTTCTCAATGTCAGAGGAAACCTTCTTGATGGTACGGTGAAGCTTCATCTCCAGTTCATCAGAAACAGGTTCCTCAGAAAGAATGTCTGTCAGTCCTGCAACACGGTCAAGGAATTTCTTACATCCTTTCACAGAGCTGTCGCTCCACGGAGTTGCTGCGCCGTAATCTCCCATGAACAGTACATAGGTACGAAGAGTATCTGCGCCATATTCTTCTACGATATCAAGCGGGTCTACAACGTTACCTTTGGATTTACTCATCTTGTCTCCATCCGGTCCGAGGATCAGTCCCTGGATGGAACGCTTCGCATATGGTTCCGGTGTGTTGACAACACCCAGATCATACAGGAAATGATGCCAGAATCTGGAGTAGATCATATGTCTGGTAACATGCTCCATACCACCGTTGTACCAGTCAACCGGCATCCAGTATTTCAGCTTGTCCATATCAGCAAGCGCATGGTCATTGTGCGGATCTGTATATCTCAGGAAATACCAGGAAGATCCGGCCCACTGAGGCATGGTATCTGTCTCACGTTTGGCTTTGGCACCACATTTCGGGCAGGTACAGTTTACGAAAGAATCAATCTTGGCAAGTGGTGACTGTCCGTCCTCACCCGGCTCAAAGTCCTTGACATCCGGCAGACGAAGCGGAAGTTCTTCTTCCGGCACTGCAACAACACCACAGTGCGGGCAGTGGATCAGCGGAATCGGCTCACCCCAGTATCTCTGACGGTTGAATGCCCAGTCTTTCATCTTGTACTGGACGCCGGCTTTACCGATGCCTTTCTTCTCAAGTTCTTCCAGCATACGCTCGATAGAATCTTTCTTATTGGTATATCCGTTGAGGAATTCGGAGTTGACCATCTCGCCGTCACCTGTGTAAGCTTCCTTGGTGATGTCGCCGCCTTTGATGACTTCAATGATATCAATGCCGAATTTCTTTGCAAAATCATAGTCACGCTGGTCATGTGCCGGCACTGCCATGATCGCACCTGTACCATACCCCATCATTACATAGTCTGCAATGTAGATCGGGATTTTCTTGCCGTTTACAGGATTGATGCCCTCAAGACCCTGGATGCGTACACCTGTCTTGTCTTTGACAAGCTGAGTTCTCTCGAACTCTGTCTTCTTGGCACACTCATTACGGTATGCTGTGATCTCATCCATGTTTGCGACTTTGTCTTTGTATTTATCGATGATCGGATGCTCCGGTGCGATTACCATGAAGGTAACACCGAACAGGGTATCCGGTCTGGTTGTATAGATCTCCAGTTTCTCATCGATTCCGTCGATGTCAAAGTTTACAAAAGCACCCTTGGACTTGCCAATCCAGTGAACCTGCTGCTGTTTTACGTTCTCAGGATAGTCAACATCATCAAGTCCTTCGAGAAGCTTGTCGGCATACTGAGTGATTCTCAGATACCATACGTCCTTGGATTTCTGTACAACATCACTGTGGCAGATATCGCATTTGCCGCCCTGGCTGTCTTCATTAGAAAGAACAACCTTGCAATGCGGGCAGTAGTTTACGAGAGTTCTGTCTCTGAACACAAGACCCTTCTCAAACATCTTGAGGAAGATCCACTGTGTCCATTTGTAGTAATCTTCATCTGTAGTATCGATCACACGGCTCCAGTCAAAGGAAAATCCAACTTTCTTTAACTGGTTGGAGAATCTCTTGATGTTCTCATCTGTGATCACACGTGGATGCTGTCCTGTCTTGACTGCATAGTTCTCGGTAGGAAGTCCGAATGCATCAAATCCGATCGGAAAAAGTACATTGTATCCTTCCATACGACGTTTTCTGGAAATAACTTCAAGGCTTGAGTATGCTTTAATGTGTCCTACATGCATACCTGCACCACTTGGATATGGAAACTCTACCAGGCCATAGAACTTAGGTTTGTCGCTGTTGTCCTTGGCTTCGAAGACTTTGCTCTCTTCCCATTTCGCCTGCCACTTGGGCTCAATTTTCTTAAAAAAGTATTTCATTTCTATGGTTCCTCCAACATTGTTATCTAAAAACCAATTTTAATTCAATAAACTGCTTTTGTCAATGGCTCTGTTGCAGTACTGAAGCGGCGATATGGAAAAAAATCCTTCGCCCCAGATCAATGAGGCGAAGGACTTTGGTCATTCTGTCGATAATTCTGCTGTCAGATTAGTTACTGTTCACTCCGTTCACAGTAACTTGGTCAAAATCCATTCCATATCACCTTCGGTGATGGGATTTTGCCCCGTATGTCTCGGGATTTTGTCATATACATGACAAAACACCTCGCGGAATATTACCTGTGAACAGTTACTCAGATTATTCTGCTGCATCCAGTTTGCTTGCTCTGGCTTCGATCTCCTTGGCCTGAATATCATTCGGAGCCTGCTCATAGCGTGCGAACTCATAGGAGAAGTCACCGCTTCCGCCGGTCATGGAGCGAAGTGTTGTGGAATATCCATAAATCTCAAGCTGCGGAACGTCCGCTTCAATAATGGTGTTGCCTTCGTGATCCGGATTCATGCCGAGAACACGGCCACGTCTCTTGTTGAGGTCACCCATAACATCACCGGTATATTTATCCGGAACCGTTATCTTCATGCTTACGATTGGCTCAAGAAGTACCGGAGATGCATCCATAAAGCCCTTCTTGAATGCCAGGATCGTTGCCATCTTAAATGCCATCTCGGAAGAGTCTACCGGATGATAGGATCCATCATAAAGAGTTGCCTTAACACCAACTACAGGATAAGCTGCCAGAGGTCCCTTCTGAACGCTTTCCTGAAGTCCCTTCTCAACTGCCGGGAAGTAGTTCTTAGGAACAGCGCCGCCTACAACAACCTGCTCAAATGCATAAGGTGTCTCCAGATCTCCGGATGGTTCGAAACGCATCTTAACATGTCCGTACTGTCCATGTCCGCCGGACTGTTTCTTATGTTTGCCTTCTACATCAGAGTTCTTGCGGATAGTCTCACGGAAAGCTACCTTCGGTTTGGAAAGTTCCACGTCTACTTTATAACGTTCTTTCAGTTTACTTACTACGATATCAAGATGCTGATCGCCCATACCATAGAGTAAAGTCTGTCTGTTGGCAGAGTCATTGACTGCACGGAGAGTCTTGTCCTCGCTCATCATTTTGGCAAGGGCCTGTGCGATCTTGTCCTCATCACCCTTCTTGACTGCCTTATATCTCTTATAAGTATAAGGAGTGGAGATGATAGCCTTCGGATAGAGAACCGGAGCTGCCTTGGTTGCAAGGCTGTCACCGGTCTGTACGCTTGCAAGCTTCGCGATCGCACCGATATCACCAGCATGAAGTTCCGGAACCTCGATCGGCTTGGAGCCCTCGAGAACGTATAATTTATTCAGACGTTCTTCTTCACCCTTCTCAACGTTCAGAAGAGTATCATCGGATTTGATAACACCGGAAACAACTTTAATAAGAGAATATTTACCAAGGAACGGATCTGCGATCGTCTTCCATACATATGCGGATTTCGCTTTGGCAAAGTCATAGTTTGCTTCAAAGATCTCATTGGTCTTCTGAGAAATACCGTTGCAGGAACGCTTGTCCGGACTCGGGAAATATCCGCAGATATCATCGAGAAGGTTGGATACACCGCGCAGGTTGATCGGAGATCCCATGCATACCGGAACGATGCTTGCATCCTGTACATTCGTTGCAAGAGCTGCAGAAACTTCTGTTACGGAGAAAGTATCTCCCTCGAAATAACGGTCCATGAACTCTTCACTCGTCTCAGCAACAGATTCCATCAGAGTTTCATGATATTTCTCAAGGTATTCTTCCAGATATTCCGGAACATCGCAAGGCTCCTTGCCTGCTTTGTCGATATATCTTCGGCCGGCCTGCTTCACAACATTCACATAGCCGACAAACTTGCCATCCTCACGGATCGGGAAATGCAGAGGTGCGATCTTCTTGCCGTAAAGCTCAGTAAGCTCCTCTACTACCTTACGATAGCTGACATCGTCCACGTCCATATCTGTTACAAAAATCATACGAGGTAATTTATATTTCTCGCAGAGATTCCATGCCTTCTGTGTACCGACCTGAACTCCAGCCTTACCGGAAACAACGATGATGGCTGCATCTGCTGCACTTACCGCTTCCTCTACTTCTCCTACAAAGTCAAAATAACCAGGAGTATCCAGGATATTGATCTTCACCTTATCCCACGGAACCGGGATCACAGATGTGGAGATTGAAAACTTTCTCTTAATCTCCTCCTTATCAAAATCGCTGACGGTATTTCCATCTTCTACTCTGCCAAGACGACTTGTCATTCCTGCCAGATATGCCATTGCCTCTGCTAATGTGGTCTTGCCGGATCCTCCGTGACCCAAAAGAACCACATTGCGAATTCGGTCAGTTCTATAAACGTCCATATGTAATACCTCCCTGTATGTCTGATATGTCCATATTTTACTAAAATTCTTTCAACTTTTCAAGTATTTTATGTAATTTTAACAACTTTTTTTGAGCTATTTTTGCAATTATTCATCGAATTCACCTATTTTATAGCTTTATTTGACATTTTTCATCGTATCTTTTAAAATAAGTACATAGTTTTGTCTATAAATAGACTCGGAAAGGATACAGACATCATGAAAACCATCAGTTTTATCGGGCTTGGCCTGATCGGAGGATCTATTGCAAAAACGATCCGCAAGTTTCATCCGGATTACCACATCCTCGCATATGCAAAACACAAGGAAACTCTGGCTGCCGCACTGAACTGCGGTGCCATTGACGGCGTACTGGAAGAGAAAGATGACCGTTATCGCAGCTGCGACTATATTTTTCTCTGTGCTCCGGTAGAATATAATATCGAATACCTTAAATACCTCAAGGATATCATAAAGGACGGATGCATCATCACAGATGCCGGAAGTGTCAAGGGACCGATCCACAAGGCAGTCGAGGAGCTTGGCATGGAAAACTGCTTTATCGGCGGACATCCCATGGCTGGTTCCGAACGTTCCGGATTTGAGTATTCCTCAGATCATCTTCTCGAAAATGCTTACTATATCCTGACGCCAGGCGGACAGATTCCTCTCGAAAAGATCACCGAATTTTCTGAACTAATCGACTCTCTTGGTTCGATCCCGATGGTCCTCACCTGTGAAGAACACGATTTCATCACCGCCGGTGTCAGCCATCTCCCACATATCATCGCGTCCACACTGGTAAATCTTGTCAGGGAACTGGATAATGACGCTGAATACATGAAGACGATCGCAGCAGGAGGTTTTCGTGATATCACCCGTATTGCCTCCTCCTCTCCGGTTATGTGGGAACAGATCTGCCTCGAGAATCATGAGAATATCTCCCATGTGCTTGACGAATACATCAAGATGCTGATCCAGGCCCGCTGTTCCGTTGACAATCTGGAGGCAGAAACTCTCTATGATATGTTTGCAAATTCCAGAGATTACCGTGACTCCATCGACACAACTTCTTCCGGCCTTATCAACAAGACCTATGTTCTTTATATTGATATTGTCGATGAAGCAGGTGGAATTGCCACAATTGCCACAATCCTTGCTATGGAGGGAATCAGTATCAAGAACATCGGCATCATCCACAACCGTGAATTTGAACAGGGTGTCCTGAAGATTGAATTCTATGAGGAAGATGCCATGAAACGCGGAACTGCACTTCTTAAGAAGCGAAATTATATTGTATACGAACGGTAGGTTGATCATAATAATGGAAATCAAAAAACAGACAAACTTAAAAGGAACCCTGACTGTTCCCGGTGACAAGTCAATTTCTCACCGGGCAGTCATGTTTGGCTCACTTGCCCGAGGCACAACCAGAATCTCTCATTTTCTTGAGGGCGCTGACTGTCTTTCTACAATCTCCTGTTTCCGCAAAATGGGAATCGAGATAGATCGCAATAAAGATGAGATTCTTGTACACGGCAGAGGGCTTCACGGCCTCACAGCCCCGACTGAAATCCTTGACGTCGGCAACAGCGGAACTACGACCCGACTGATCTCCGGAATCCTTGCCGGACAGACTTTCACCTCCGAACTGGACGGAGATGATTCGATCCGTACCCGTCCGATGAAACGCATCATGACACCTCTGGCCTCCATGGGAGCCGATATCACAAGCAGGCTTGATAACGGCTGTGCACCGCTTATCATCCACGGCAGACCACTTCACGCCGCTCATTATGATTCACCGGTCGCTTCCGCACAGGTCAAATCCTGCGTCCTGCTTGCCGGTATGTATGCCGATGGGATCACCAGCGTGACGGAACCGTTTCTTTCCCGAAACCATACAGAGATCATGCTGAATTATTTCGGTGCAGAAATCACTTCTGAAGGAACCACGGCATCCATCAGACCGGAACCTGTTCTGGAAGGAAGAGACATTCAGGTGCCTGGTGATATTTCTTCTGCCGCCTACTTTATCGCAGCCGGTCTTCTGACTCCGGGAAGCGAGATCCTGCTTAAGAATGTAGGGATCAATCCGACCAGAGCCGGAATTATAAAGGTCTGCATGGATATGGGTGCTGATATCACTCTCCTCAATGAGAGTACAGAGGGCGAACCGACCGCCGATCTTCTGATTCGCACCAGTTCCCTTAAAGGAACGACCATCGAGGGAAGCATCATCCCGACATTGATCGATGAGATTCCGATGATCGCTGTCATGGCCGCTTTTGCCGAAGGTACCACCATTATCCGCGATGCCCAGGAACTCAAAGTCAAGGAATCTGACCGTATTGCTGTCATGGTTGACAACCTCAGACGCATGGGGGCTGATATTGAAGGAACGGATGACGGCATGATCATCCACGGCGGACGTCCACTCCACGGTGCAGTGATCGATTCTCATCTTGATCATCGTATTGCCATGAGCTTTGCTGTAGCCGGAACGATCTGTGACGGCACTGTAGAAATTCTGAACGGAGAATGTGTCAACATCTCCTATCCGGAATTTTATCAGGATCTTTATAGCTTAGATTCAAGTAGAATATAATAAGCAACTGCACACAATTAAAACTGCTGTTTCCATGATTTACTTTCATGCAGACAGCAGTTTTTTTGTTATTTACGTATACACTTCTTCTCCCCGGGCATTCTAAAACAGAATCTGAAAATCATCCACATCCAGGGAGGAATGCAATAATGAAAATATTATTTTATGGTGCAAGAGATTATGACCAGAGATTTTTTGATAAACTGAAACCGGAGCATCCTGATATCGACATTACTTTTATTGAAGCAAATCTCTACGCAGAGACTGCTTCCCTCGCCGCCGATTACGATGGGATCTGCGCTTTTGTAAACGCAGACCTTGGAACAGAAGTGATCGAAGAACTCGCACATCAGGGTATCCGTCTGATCCTGATGCGCTGTGCCGGTTATAATAATGTAGATCTCAAAACTGCTGCTGAATGCGACATCAAAGTCCTCCGCGTTCCCGGTTATTCTCCGGAAGCGGTCGCCGAGCTTGCGATGGCTCTCGTTCTCACCGCCAACCGTCATACCCACAAAGCTTATATCAAATGCCGGGAAAACAATTTTTCCCTCAATGGTCTCATGGGAGTGAACCTGTATAAAAAAACAGCCGGGATCGTCGGAACCGGCAAGATCGGGCTTGCCATGGCGCATATCTGCCGCGGTTTTGGCATGAACCTACTCGCCTATGACCTGTACCCGGACAAAACGCAGACAGATCTTACGTATGTTCCTCTTGAAACGCTTCTTTCTTCCAGTGACCTGATCAGCCTGCACTGCCCGCTCACGCCGGACACTTACCATATGATCAGTAAAGAAAGCATCTCCCGGATGAAAGACGGTGTCATTCTCGTAAACACCTCTCGCGGCGGCCTGATCTGCACTGAAGACCTGATCGCAGGTATCCGGGATCATAAGTTTTTTGCAGTAGGGCTTGATGTCTATGAGGAAGAATCTGATTTTGTCTATGAAGACATGTCCGAGCATATCCTCAAAACCTCTACCGTGCAGAGACTGCTCTCTTTCCCGAACGTTGCGCTCACTTCCCATCAGGGATTTTTTACAGAGGAAGCGCTTACCAATATCGCTGAGACGACACTTGAGAATGCTGAGGCTTTCCGCACAGGGAAAGAACTCAGAAACGAAGTGCATATTTAACCAAATCAGGTAAGTCCCCTCTTCAATTGCGAAAAACAATAAACAGTGAGTGGGAACTTGCTTGTATCAGGATTTCTCGTATGCTTCTCTCAGAGTCCGAATCTCTGCTGCCCATCCTTCATCATCATTCGGCGTTTCGAGAATGAATGGAATTCCCTCCAGGCACGGATGACGGATCACCCTTACCAGTGCTTCCAGCCCGATTCTTCCCTCGCCGATCCTTGCATGGCGGTCTTTGTGGCTGCCAAGGTCGTTCAGGCTGTCATTTAAGTGAATGGCTTTTAATTTCTCAAGCCCGATGATCCGGTCAAATTCTTCAAGGACACCATCGAGATTATTTACGATGTCATAGCCTCCATCCCAGACATGGCAGGTATCCAGACAGATTCCCATCTTGTCCTTCTTTTCTACCAGGTCGAGGATCTGACGGAGTTCTTCGAAATTTCTTCCTATCTCCGTCCCCTTGCCGGACATCGTTTCAAGAAGCACCGTTGTGGTCTGTTCTTCGGTCAGCACCTCATTCAGCATTTCTGCGATCATGCGGACTCCTGCTTCTGCTCCCTGTCCTACATGGCTTCCCGGATGAAAATTATAATAATTTCCCGGCGTCCATTCCATGCGCTTCAGGTCATCTGCCATCGTCTCTCTGGCAAATTCCCGGATGTTTTCCTTTTCCGAACATCCATTTAATACGTATGGTGCATGTGCCACGATCTTCCCAAATTTATATTCCTCTGTCAGTTCCAGAAATTTACGCACATCCTCCGGATCGATCTCCTTCGCCCGTCCGCCTCTTGGATTTCTGGTAAAAAATGCAAACGCATTTCCCCCGTTTGCGATCATCTGGCGTGCCATCCTGGTATAGCCTTTGGATGAAGTTGTGTGGTTTCCAATATATAATGGACTTTTTGCTGTACTCATAAAAATCTCCTTTTTTCTTAGCATCTGCGGACCGTTCCGCTTCTATCCTTTGATTATACAAAAAAAATCAAAAACTGCAAACATATTGACGAATTGTATAAAATTCCCTATACTTTTTATAAACAAAAAAATACATAAAACAAGGAGTTTCCCATGCCGCCAAAAAAGAAAAAACACAAAAAACGTGCGTACAAAAAATCCCGCTACTACCGCAGAAGGCAGCAGATCACCGAACGTCTTCTCATAGGCTGCGGTGCCGTTCTTATCCTGCTGCTTCTTATCATCCTGGTCCGTGGCTGTTCTGCACGCAAAAATGGTGCCATTAAGACAAACGCCTCAGCAAAATCGCAGGATGAGACTTCCGCCTCAGATGCAGACCTCACGCCAACACCAACCATGGCTCCGGTATCGCTGACCGTCAGTGTCGTAGGTGACTGTACGCTCGGTACAGACGAAAACTTTGACTACGATACCAGTCTTAATGCTTATTATGAAAATTATGGAGCAGATTATTTCTTCTCCAATGTGAAGAGCATTTTTTCCGCAGATGATCTGACGATTGCCAACTTTGAAGGAACTCTTACAGATTCTGAGGATCGCGAGGACAAGGAGTATGCCTTCAAGGCTCCTGCTGAATATGCCGGCATTCTTACCTCCGGTTCTGTCGAAGCTGTCAACACTGCCAACAACCACAGCCACGATTATGGAAATCAGGGCTATGAGGATACCATCTCCGCACTCGACAGTGCAGGAATCCTGAATTTCGGATATGATAAGACGCTTGTGACAGAAGTCAAAGGGATCAAGGTCGGACTGGTTGGAATCTATGAATTAAAGGATCACCTTGAACGAAAGGAACAGCTCAAACAGAACATCGCCAAGGTAAAGGCTGAGGGTGCACAGATCACGATCGTGATCTTCCACTGGGGAAATGAAAAAGAAGAAGTCCCTGACAGCAATCAGACCACTCTCGCTCACCTTGCTATTGATGAAGGAGCCGATCTGGTATGCGGGCATCATCCGCATGTGCTTCAGGGAATTGAAGAATATAAAGGAAAGAATATTGTTTACAGTCTTGGAAACTTCTGCTTTGGTGGAAATCAGTATCCGAGTGATATGGATACCATGATCTTCCAGCAGACCTTCACTGTAGATCAAAACGGAGTAAAAGCGGACAATGTCACCAACATCATCCCCTGCTCTGTCTCCTCTGATTCGGATTACAACAATTATCAGCCAACTCCCGCCGAAGGTGACGAGGCAGCACGTATTCTCAATAAGATCCAGGAACGTACTGCTATGATCACCGGCGGCGCGACATCATCTTCTGACAGTTCCGATTCTTCGGCAGAAGACATTGAAGATTCCTCAGAGGATTCTTACGACGATTCCAGCTATGATGAAGAATCCGATTCCTATGATGACTCGTATTATGATGAGTCCTATGACGATTCTTATGATGATTCCTACAGCGATTACGACGAAGATACTTCTTACGATGATTCTTATGATTACAGTTATGATGAAGAATAGGTACTATCTGCAGTAACCTCATCAAAACCCCGGAATCCCGGAGATTCAGGGTGCCTGACGGATATATTCCGTAAGCACTCTGATCTCCGGGATTCCTTTTACTGTGTCAAGAAGTTCCTGCAGGAAATCCATCACCAGAGGAGCTGCATTCCGCTGGTCTCTCATGATCGCATAACATGTACGATATTCCGGACCATTCTCCAGCGCTACAATGCGGCATTCTCCCTCCTGAGAGAGTTTCTTTCCTATTGTTGCCGGCATGATTGCCCATGTTTTTTCGAGATCAAGGAGCTGACGCAAAAGTGCCATATTGTCGAGTGATACTTTTACTTCGGAATTATTTCCGAACCAGTAATCATGCCACATGATAAAAGAATCACTCCATGGAATATAGATCTCATCCTCGCTTTTCAGACGGGAAGGCAGGATTCCATCCTCATACGCAGTATCTTTGCTGCAGACCAGGACCAGTTTTTCTTCAAAAAGCGGCACCGTCTGCACTTTTTTGAAAAAATGTGGATTTGTGATCAGCCCCATGTCTACTTCTTTGTTCTCCACAGCTTTATAGGACACATTGGAACGCATGGTATTGATATGCAGACTGCAGTTTTTATGTTTCTCAAGGAAACTGCCGATGATCTGCGGCATAAAATAAAAATTCAGGCTGTCCACATTTGCAATCTGCAGAATGTCCGACGGTTTTTCATTCTGTATCTGACTTGTCTCCAGCCAAAGCTGCTCCCATTTACGCGCAAGAGGCACAAAACGCTTTCCTGCATCTGTGAGTTCCAGTGTGCGGGCACCTTTTTTGCGGATAACAAGTTCTGTTCCAAGTTCTTCCTCCAGAGCAGACAGACGATGGCTCAGTGCAGGCTGTGAGACGAACAAAACTTCTGCTGCCTTAGACAATGATGAACTGGATACAATTGTGAGAAATGTATGGATATCTGTGTAATTCAATTCAAACTCCTCCTTTTGTGACAGTATATGCATACGCTCAGAGCGTTGTCTCAGTCGAGAATAATACCTGTAGAGTTACTGTTCACTCCGTTCACAGTATCTGTGAACTACCTATAAATTCTTTTTATATTATATAGATAAAATATCGAATTTACAATATAATATTTTGATACTATAATATGCACAGATTAAGAAAGATAGGAATGATTTACATGGATAAGGCAATCCTTGAACGCCGGTTACATTTGACCGTAACTTTTATCGGTGGTTTTATGGGATGTTATGCAATTTTCAACCGTTGTGATGTTTTTGGTTCTGCACAGACCGGAAACCTGATCTCATTCGTTATGGATCTCACCGGACACTCTGATCCGCATATGTTTTTTCGTTTCTCAGCATTGCTGATCTACATTTTCGCGATGGTTGCGACCGTTTTTCTCTCACACAAGCTGCAGAAGACCACTCTGAAATTCGTCAGTCTTCTGATTGATGCCCTGGCTTTTCTCCTTCTCGGATTTCTTCCGGAGGATATGGATCCTTTCATTGCACTGTATCCTGTTTTTTTTGCCACGGCATTTCAGTGGTGTTCCTTCAAAGGTGCAGATGGATTCAACAGTTCCTGCATCTTCTGCACCAACAATCTCCGTCAGTGCACGACAGGATTTGCAGAATACCTTTACAGCAAAGACTCCGAGGCACTTCGAAGGGGAATTTTTTATGGAAAAGTACTTCTTTCTTTTTATCTGGGAGTTGCAGTATGTTTCCTGTTCTGTCAGAGATTTCATCTCACAGGTGCATGGGCAGGACTTCTCCCTGTATGTGCTGCACTTGTACTCGTCAATGAAGAACGCGTTCTTTCCAGAGAGAAAGAGACAGAAAAAGAAGAGGTTCTCAGGATTCACGCCTGAGAGCCTCTTTTTTGTATTACCGACTTATTATGCTGCCGGCTCCTCTGCTGTTGTATCTGGTGCGCTGTCCTCAACCGCTGACTCCATAGTCATGAGAAGTCCATCTGCCAGTTCCTGTGGAACACCAGCCTTCTTCAGATTCTCTGCAAGAACAGTCCAGTCCGCATTTGTGAGATATTCTGTCATAGCTTCCTGATCGTCTGCTGTATAAACGTTTCCAAAATTCTTGAGATCCGGAATTTCTGCTCCCTGACCATAGCCGCCTGTCAGAGAAAGCGTTCCAAGTGATACTCCAGATGTCACTAATGAAAGATCAAGTGTGCTTGTTTCAGCAGATGCGTCAGAATTCATGTTAATTACGGCACTGAAGCCATTCAGCATATTGGATACAGCAGCATCTCCACTGTCTTCAGATGTGCTTTCCGGGAAAGAAACGGTAAAGGTTCCGTTATAATATCCCGGTTTTTCCGGCTTGAGCTCAAGATTTTCCACCTTGATATCAAGTGTCTCTGTTCCATCCACTGCAAAGATATAATCTCCATTTAAGAGTCCGTCAGCCGATGTTCCGCTTCCTGTAAGTGTCAGGTGACTGTCATCTGCGCCAACTTCCAGAAGAAGTGCTGTCTTTCCATCCTGTGAAGGTGTTTTCAGAGTAAATATCGGTTCGTAATCTGCTCCGTCGACAATTCCTATCTCACGTCCGACAATCTTATTTTCTCCATTTACCCAGATTTTCTCAGAAAAATCCTCTGTACTTTCACTGCCGTCCGTTTCTGCTGACTTCATATCCTCTAGCAGTTTCTCGACTGCCGACTGATATTCCGTATACTGATCTTCACTGGAATATCCGTTCTCTGTCCAGTGGTCAAAAAGACCCTTGATCTCTGCGTCATCCTTAGCCGATACAAGAATATTCTCAAGCATGGTCCGGGCAGCAGCCCCTGTGATCTTTCCTTCGTATACCGTGCAGTCTTCACCGATACCTTCTACAGAAACATTCTCCTCAACAGTACTCCCCTCTTCCACGCTGTCAATCACAAGTGTTCCATAACGGTCAAGAAGCGTTCTGGTTGTCTCCGCATCCGGCAGGGCAGAACCCAGATCTGATAACACATTCATATAAGTCTGCATGATTTCCTGTGATTCACCATTCATTTCATCCGCCGTCTTAACTGCAATATATGCATCAGAAATCTCCGGAACCTGAATGTACTGCGTCATCTCTGCCATATCCTGATATATATTCAGATCACAGATCTTTTCTCCATTCAGAAGAATGGTCGAATCAATCGCCTCTATTCCGTCTTTTACAGAAATATCCATATCCATTTTCAGATCCTGTAACCACGTCAGATCTTCCTGTCCAAGCATGGAGCCAATAATTGCCTTGCCGGTATCTTCTACCTTAAGCGTCAGCGTTCCCTTTGAGCCCTGCAGAGATCTGTTCACATCCTGCGCATATCCATCAATTGCCCCCGCAACTGA
Source organism: Blautia sp. MSK17_66 (assembly GCF_020538025.1). Lineage (NCBI taxonomy): Bacteria > Bacillati > Bacillota > Clostridia > Lachnospirales > Lachnospiraceae > Blautia > Blautia sp. MSK17_66. The sequence goes on along the minus strand of NZ_JAJBNQ010000003.1, from coordinate 3,534 downwards.
TTCTGTAAGTGTCTGAAGAGATGCCCTGGCTGTCTCCTGATAGGAACCAGCAGCCCATACATTACTTCCTCCCGCCAAGATCATCGAAGAACTCATTGCCACAGCTGCGGTCTTTTTAAGAATATTTCTTCCTCGATTCATACTCGAAACCCTCCTGTCTTTAAAAAATTGTAACTGTTCAACACTTTCACAGTTACTAAAAAACAATATATCAGATGATTATATCTTATCATATTTTTCGACACCATACAACCAATTTCGCGTGAATATTCTGAATTTTTACAGTAATATATTTTGTTCACAGGTAACAGTGATCTAACCACTCTGATTTTTGTTTGTTGGTTGACTTTTTTTCTTCCGACTGTTATTCTTGAAACAAAAAAGGAAGTACATTCTATGACAGAAGAAGAAATAAAAAAACAAATTGAAATTCAACGAAATTATTTTTACACAGGAGCAACCCTCCCTGTAAAAGGTCGGATAGAAGTCCTCAAAAAATTAAAGGAGTATATCGTGGGACATGAAAAAGAGATACACGATGCCCTCCATGAAGACCTTGGCAAAAGCTCTTTTGAGAGCTATATGTGCGAAACGGGACTCGTCTTAAGTGAGCTGACACACATGATCCAGCACATCGAAGAATACGCTGAGGAACAGGATGTCCACACGCCGATCTCCCAGTTTGCCGCCCGCAGTTATAAGAAACCAGTCCCCTATGGTGTGGTTCTCATCATGAGTCCGTGGAATTATCCATTTCTCCTTTCCCTTGACCCTCTGATCGATGCACTGGCTGCCGGAAATACTGTGATTCTTAAGCCCAGTGCCTACTCACCATCCACGACGGCAATGATTGAAACTCTTGTCAGGGACTGCTTTGAACCAGAACTTGTCTCAGTTGTCACCGGCGGTCGCGAAGAAAACACCTGTCTGCTCAATCAGCATTTCGATTATATTTTCTTTACCGGAAGCCAGAACGTCGGCAAAGAAGTTATGGCAAAGGCAAGTCAGTTCCTCACTCCTGTCACTCTGGAACTCGGTGGCAAAAGCCCCTGTATCGTGGATCGTAAATGCAATCTGAAACTTGCTGCCCGCAGGATTGTTTTTGGAAAATTTCTTAACTGCGGCCAGACCTGTGTCGCTCCTGATTACATCTATTGTGACCGCAAGATCAAGGATCGTCTTGTAAAGCATCTGATCCGGCAAATCCGCCGGCAGTATTCGGAAACACCTCTTCAGAATCCAAATTATGGAAAAATCATCAATGAAAAGCATTTTCACAGACTCTGTGATCTGATCACCTCCGGAAAAGTATCCTATGGCGGAGCTTCCGATCCGGATACGCTTCGCATTGAGCCGACGATTCTTGACTCTGTCTCCTTTGATGATCCGGTGATGCAGCAGGAGATTTTTGGTCCGATCCTTCCAATTATAACTTATGATTCTATGAATGAGGTTATTCCAAAGATCAACTCCATGTCTCATCCTCTCGCACTTTATATTTTTACTTCCCGGCGAAAAACTGCCCGGAAATTTATGGAGCAGTGCAGTTTCGGAGGCGGATGTATCAACGATACTCTGATCCATCTTGCAACTTCTGAAATGGGATTCGGTGGTTTTGGTGAAAGTGGAATGGGTGCTTATCACGGTGAAGAAGGATTTCGGACCTTCTCACATTACAAGAGCATCGTAAACAAAAAAACCTGGATCGATCTTTCCATGCGCTACCAGCCATATACACCACGCAACGAAAAACTGCTGCGAAAATTCCTGAAATAAGTCGTAACTGTTCCGTACCCTCACAGTTACGAGTCAAAATGCATTCCAAATCACCTTCGGTGATGGCATTTTGCCTTATATGTCTCGGGATTTTGGCAAAAAACATGCCAAAACACCTCGCGGGATACTACCTTCTGAATAGTTACAATAAGTCAAAGAATATGACGGACTTAAATAGTCCGTCATAAATTCAGAATGATTTTGTGTACTTTTTTCCTTACAAAATAATAACAGATTACCTGCAGGATGATTGTGATGATCCAGGATACCGGATAGGAGATAAAGAGGAAACTTAAGCTTCGGTGATGCGGGAACAATCCAAAGATCCACACAATACGTGTTCCTACTGTACCAATAATAGAAAGGATCATCGGCACGCCAGACCGTCCCATTCCACGAAGTGCACCCGGAATCAGATCCATGATGCCGCAGCAGAAATACGGGATCGTTGTGTAGGCAAGAATCTCAATGCCACACTGGATAACCTTCGGATCACTGGTATACAGGCGGAGTAATTTATCACCAAAGAAATACGCCCCGCATCCTAAGGTAAATGAGACTGCAAAGGACAAAATAACACAATCCAGAAGGACTTTGTCCATACGTTTCGTCTTACGTACACCATAGTTCTGGCTTGTAAAGCTCATACAGGACTGTGTAACAGCATTCACCGAAACATACAAAAATCCAAAAATATTATTCGCAGCTGTATATCCTGCCATGGCAATCGAACCAAAAGAATTTACAGAGGACTGCAGTAACGCATTGGAAATATTGATCACTGTACTCTGGATTCCCGCCGGAATTCCTACCTGAAAAATCTGACGCAGATAGTAGCCTTTTATAGTCAGCTTTGAAAATCTGAGCTGATAACTTCCCTCTGAGCAATGCAGGCAGCGTAATACAAGTATGCAGGAAATACCCTGTGAAATTACCGTTCCGATCGCGACACCTGCCACTCCCATATGAAACACAATAACGAGAAGCATATTGATTCCTGCATTTGCAAGTCCCGATATGATCAGATAGAACAGAGGACGTTTGGTATCTCCCACCGCCCTTAAAACAGCTGCACCATAATTGTACAGCATGAAAAACGGCATTCCAAGAAAGTAAATACGCATATACAGTGTTGAATGATCAATAACATTATCCGGTGTACCCATAATTTCAAGTGCCAGCCTGGAAAAAATCAGTCCGGCAAACGCCATGATGACACCACTGATCAGTGCAAGTGTGATCGCAGTATGCACTGTTTCAGACATTTCTTTATGTTTACCTGAAGCATAGAATCGTGCAGCGAGCACATTCGCTCCAAGAGATATTCCGATAAATAAATTTGTAAATACAGCAATCAGAGCGGTGGTCGATCCGACTGCCGCCAGTGCTTCACTTCCCGAAAACTGCCCTACAACAATGATATCTACAGCATTAAACATTAGCTGTAAAATTCCGGAAAGCATCAGAGGCATCGAAAACGAAATCAGCTTATCCATGATTGTGCCATTGCACATATCAATCTCATATTTGTTATTCTTCAAAACCACTTCCCCCAGACGATAAGAATAAAAATATTAGTTACGTTAAAAGAACCCCATGGCATGATTTCTCATACCACGAGGTTCGGTATTACTCTGTTTGGACACGATATATAAATCTATGATTTATATGATTCAAGAACGATATGTTCTTAATGGTTTTTCTGTTATGGGACAAAACCACTTATCCTCCCAAGGGGTAAATCCCACAACCTCCAAA